>CALCCX010000319.1 GCA_937900165.1 uncultured Acidimicrobiia bacterium
GTAACGCACCGCCAACTCCCCGGCTCTGCGTCTCAGTATTGCGGGCTGGTCAGACGTCGCCACCACAACCACGCTCTTGGCGAGTCCGTCGGCGCCGAGTTCGTCTTCGACCATTTCGCGAACTTCGCGGCCCCTCTCCCCGATCAGGGCTACGACGTTTACATCGGCATCGGTGCGTCGCGCCATCATCGCGAGCAGCGTCGATTTACCAACACCGGAGCCGCCGAACAACCCGAGCCGCTGTCCACGCGCCGCGGGGCACATGAGGTCGAGAACCCGGACACCCGTCGCGAGTGGTTCACTGATGCGTTGACGAGACAGAGGATCAGGGGCGCTGTTCGAGAGCGACAATCGTTGCCCGACAATCGGCGGACCACCATCGAGAGGGTTTCCGAACCCGTCGACAACTCTCCCCAACAGCGCTTCGCTTGCAACTACGGGTGCTGCGTCGGATCGTCTGACGAGATCGCCACGTCCGACACCGTCGAGTGGGTCGAACGCCGCCACGATCCCGCCACCAACCACGACGCCGACAACTTCGCCTCGGACCTCACCTGTGCGGGCCTCGATCACCACAGAGCACCCAACCCACAGGCGAAGACCACGCACTTCGATCTCGGCCCCTCTGACTACCGAGACCGAACCACGACGCCTGATCGGGTCAGCACCGTCCAGACGTGCCACGAGAGAGTCAAGCGCAGACCCGGCTCCGTAGTCGTTGTCGGCGACCGAACCCGAAAGCCCAGTTGGCAGAGTGTCGACTGTCTGATCCAACGCTGTCCCGGTCGTCATCAGAGCTGCAAGTTCGTGATCTGTTGGTATGCCTGAACTGCCTGGTCCCGGACCGAAACGAGCAACTCGACAGCCAAAGCGGCCTCGGTCGTCGCAATGGCTACCTCGTGGAGCTGCACATCGCCGCCGGCGGCGAGCTCCGCCACCAGGGAGTCGGCCCTGTTTTCGGCGACGGACGCGCCTTGGACGGCGTTGGAAAACATTTCGCCGAAACCGGCTCCGCCACCAGAGCTGGACGGCTCGGTTCGCAGAGACGTCGGTACGGCCGATACCGCCCCGGTTGGGTCGATCATGGTTACCTTCCGATGTCCAGAGCGGACTGATAAGCCTCTTCTGCCGCCTTGACCACCTGAAGGTTCAGCTGGTAGTGGCGACTGGCGATGATCATGTCCGACATGGTTCCGACTGTGTCGACCATCGCGCCCTGGACGAGACCGTCCTCGTCGGCAAGAGGATTTGTCGGGTCGAAGACAAGGGGCGCATCGCCTGAGGCACTGACAACTTCACGCAACTCAACCCCGGCGGCCTCGGCCCGCTCCTGAACGACCAGGTACTTGGCGCGGAACGGTTCCTCGTCTGTACTCGTGAGGGTGTTCGCGTTCGCCAGGTTGTGACCGATCAGGTCCATCCACGCGCTGGCCATCGAGGCACCAGAGGCCGCCGTGCGGATCGCACCGAATGGGCCGTTCATCGGGCGCCTATTGCTGATCGAATCACGCCAACCTTGTAGTTGAACCCGTTCACTATCGCCCGAAACATCAGGTTGTCCTGAACCAGGTCGGTTGTCTCGGTTTCGAGATCGACACTGTTTCCGTTGGCGTTGACCAAACCGGGTCTGTCCTGGGTAGCCATGGCGGGATCATCACGAAGACCAACACTGTTCCCCCTGGCGAGATATCCACGAATCGTCGACTCGAAGTCGACTGTCTGGGCAATGAATCCCGGGGTCGACGCGTTTGCGATGTTGTTGGCTCTGATCTCGGCGCGCCGACTCAAGCCATCGAGGGCATATGACGTGACGTCCATTACCCCGCTACCAAGCGAAATAGCCATCAACACTCCAAGACCTGCTGGAACCGGCGACTCGTCGTCGATCAGTGATCCCCGCGGATTGCGGGAACGCGAAACAAAAGCACTGCGTACCGTGCTTCCGTGCAGGTTCTCGATCCATCTGTATTGGTACAGATAGGATCGACGGCCTCGGATGGTAGTTAAGCGGTCCTGGACTTTCGCCAGAAGCAGCTGATCACGCCTGCGGTGAAATCGCGTGATCGCTCTCGGCATCGTCACCGAGATCTTCAGGTTCTGGCCGACGCTGGAACCAGACGACGGCACCGGTAGCGCTCAGACCGACGATGATGCTTGTCCAGACGTTGATGCGTACGCCGAACACCTCAGTGGCCGTGTCTATCCGTAACAGCTCAATCCACAGGCGACCCAAGGTGTAGAGCGCCACGTAGATACCAAACTGAAGACCCCGTTTCAGCTGAGGAAGTACTCGCGGTACCACCCAGATGATGATGGCGGCGACAGCCAGGTTCCATAAGGCCTCGTACAGGAACGTCGGATGAAACAGCGGCTCGTTCAGGAACTCGCTTGGCCGATAGGTCTGGTCGATCTCAAGGCCCCACGGCAGGTTGGTGGGGCCACCGAAGAGTTCCTGGTTGAACCAGTTCCCGATGCGTCCAACGGCTTGGGCAATTGGTACTGCGGGCGCGATGGAGTCGAGTAGATCAGGGAGATCCCAGCCACGGCGTCTGGCCAACCACACGCCGGTGATTACGCCGGCGGCAACGCCGCCCCAGATTCCGAGACCACCTTCCCAAATCTTGACAACATCGAACCAGTTGCCACGAAAGCGCTGGTTGTCGGTAACGACGTGATAGATCCTCGCCCCGATCACGCCGGCCGGCACGACCCACATCGCCAACGATGCAATGATCTCAGGGTCGTGGCCGCGTTTCTCAAAACGCTTTTGGGCAACCCAGACCGCAGCAATGACGCCAAACGCGATCGCTATACCGTAAGCCCTCAGCTCCAGCGGACCGATGCTGATCGAGTTGGAACCCGGACTCGGGATACTGACGGCGAGCACACTCTCCCCCTTGGGGTTGGACCTTCTCCGTTTGGCTGTTCTGTCCAGCCGAATCACAACTCTATCGGCCTCTCGGTTCTTCCACAGGTCGCCAACGGCCTCCTAGACTCTCAGTGCTCACAGATTTCACACCGGCCACAGAGGCCATAACGACGGTCTCAAAGGACG
>CALCCX010000320.1 GCA_937900165.1 uncultured Acidimicrobiia bacterium
TTCTCGTCTGCTACCTGTGTCTGCGTCCTTCTCTTCTTTCTTTTTCTCTTCTTTCTTTTTCTCTTCTTTCTTTTTTTTTTTTTTTTAATGATACGGCGCCCACCGAGATCTACACTCTTTCCCTACCCGACGCTCTTCCGATCTCCGCCACGACCCAGCCGTCCCATCTCGTTCGACCGCAACGGGACGGGCCAGAATCCAGCTCTCGAACGCTCCCGGCCGAGCGTCCGTGAGCACATCCACCTGCAACGTCACATCGCCCGCGAGATCAGGGGGCACAAGTGCGGCTGCGGCGCGCTCGACTCCCAACCAACCGACCAGGATCGCGACTGCAAGCAACCCGACAGCCAATGCGGCAGGCGGACGCCGCCCCAGCAGAAAAGCGACGCCAAGAGCGACCAGCGCCAACGGCCAACCGAGCCCGGCTCCTATCGATACTCCGATCCAAACCAAACCGGCCGCACCGACCCACCACCACTCGAGGCCCTCCGGCAGGGCCAGTCGGCTCAAGGCACCGCGGCAAGGTCACGCAAACCGGCCAGTTTGCGTTCGCCGATCCCGGAGACGTCCAGTAGGTCTTCAACCGTTTGAAAGGGTCCATTGGACTCTCGCCGTGCGATGATCCGCCTGGCCAAGACCTCGCCCACTCCTGGCAACCTCTCGAGCTGTTCGGCGGTGGCGGTGTTGAGATTCACCAGTCCATCGTCAGAGGCGGCAGCCCCGCCCCCGGACTCCGGTCCGCTTCCGACGGCCCCACCCGGCACGATGATCTGCTGACCGTCCGAGACCGAATCGGCGAGGTTGATAGCCGAAAGGTCGGCGAAGGCCAGCACCCCACCGGCCCGGGCGATCGCGTCTGCAACCCTGTCGCCTTCGGCAAGGACGACCAAACCGGGTTCGGCCACCGCGCCAGACACATGGACCAATGAACGGATCGGCCCCCTCGGGGTCCGGTCTCGGGATCCGGCCTCGTCTTCGCCGGCTCCGAGCGTCTCGACCACCACCGGCACCGGCTCAGGAGATCGCAAACCAAGCCAAATACCTGCCACCACCGCCAGGCTGCTCAGCGCAACCACGACCAACCTTGCTAGCCGTTGCCGCTCCCCCACCAGGCTCTCCCCTCATGCCGTCCGAGCGTCCTCGCCGACCTTGCGCAGTCGGGATGTGGCGTTGTGGGGAGTTCATGCGCCAGCCTTGTTGTACCAAATGTTGAATCGGTCGGGAAGACATCTGTACACCGTGGGGTGCGCGCCCCACGAAGCTTGGCCGCGAGGCCTCTAATGTTCGGCGGATGAATCGATACCGAGTTGCACCTGGATCCGACCTAGACCTGCGGAGCCTCGATCCGGCGGACACAGCCGCTTTCGAAGGAACCAAGAAGGAGGGCCGCAAACTCGCCTCCGACCTCAACGCGCGTCTCGAAACCCTGCAAGAAGTGCTCTATGCGGAGGACCGACACAAAGTCCTCATCGTTCTTCAGGCCATGGACACAGGCGGCAAAGACGGCACCATTCGCCACGTCTTCGATGGAACCAACCCCCAAGGCGTAACTGTGGCTTCTTTCAAGAAGCCGACCTCAGAGGAATTGGCCCACGACTATTTGTGGCGAGTGCACGCCAAAACCCCCAAACGTGGAGAGATCACGATCTTCAATCGCAGCCACTATGAGGACGTTCTAGTGGTCAGAGTGCATGACCTGGTCCCACAGAATGTCTGGGGCAGACGCTACGAGCAGATCAACCGCTTCGAAGAACTCCTGGCCGACGAGGGCACGACGATCCTGAAATTCTTCCTGCATATCTCCAAAGACGAACAGAAGGCCCGGCTCCAAGACCGGTTGGACGTCCCGGAGAAGAACTGGAAGTTCGCGATAGGCGATCTGGACGAACGCAAGCTCTGGGATGACTACCTGGACGCCTACCAGGAGGCCCTCCGGCGTACGTCCACCGAGTGGGCACCGTGGTACGTCGTACCTGCTGATCGCAAGTGGTACCGGAATCTGATGATCTCCGAAGTCCTGGTCGAAACCCTCGAAGCACTCAAAATGCAGTACCCAGATCCCGAACCGGGCCTCGACTCGATCGTCATCGATTGACCTCTTCGATTCAGCCCATCGAAATGGCTGGACTCGAAACCTGGCCCGCATTCCATGAGGAATGGTACGGGCATTGGGTTTTCCGATCGGCCGGCGGAATGACCAGAAGGAACAACTCCGTCACCCCGATGGGCGAACCGCTCACCGATCTAGATGTAGCCATCGATTGGGCCGAAGCCTGGTTTGACGACCACGGGATCCCGCCCATCTTCCGGTTGACCGAGTTGGCTCCACCCAATCTGAGGAAACGACTGAGCGAGCGGACCTACGAACGGACAGACACGACCTTGGTGATGACCAGATCGACAGAGGTCGGCCATTTCGATCCGAATGTGCTGGTGAGCGAAGAGCCAACGCGTGAGTGGCGCGATCTTCTGGTTGCCGACAGGCCGCTCGCGTCCGAATTCCGGGCGAGTTTCGACGAACTTCTGGCGCTCGCCTGCCTCCCATCAGGGTTCGCCGAACTGGTTGTCGGTGGGACCACCAGAGCCATCGGGCAGGTGACGATGAGCGCGAGTTTCGCCGTGATCTTCAATATGAAGACCGACCCCGCCCACCGTCGATCAGGGTACGCGGCCAGGACTCTGGCGACTCTCCTCGCTCACGCGTCGGCCAGGGGCGCCAAAGAGACAATGCTCCAAGTACAAGACGACAATCACCCGGCAATCAGCTTGTACAGCCAGGCAGGGTTCACCACCCGCTACGAGTACTGCTACTACCAGCGGCCTAGGCTCGGCTGATGGACTTGTTTGATCTCACCTCGCATACATCTGTTGTGACCGGAGGCAATGGAGGCATCGGCCTCGGCTTGGCTTCTGGTCTGGCCAAGCAGGGCGCCAACGTGGCCATCTGGGCACGCAATGAGGAGAAGAATTCCGCTGCTGCCAGCCACCTGGAAGACCTCGGAGCCGATGTCCTCACCGTTCGTTGTGATGTCGCCGATTCCGAATCGGTGGCCGCCGCAATGGGTGAAACCCTGAGTCGTTTCGGTGCGGTGCATTCTCTTTTCGTCAATGCCGGCGTTTCCGGTGCTGCCCCTTTCACCGAGATGACCTCAGAGGAGTTTCAGCGAGTCATCGACATCAACGTGACTGGAGCCTTCCTGTGCATGCAGATCGTTGTCACCCACATGCTGGAGCGAAGCGAAGGAGGCTCGATCGTGGCTGTTGCTTCGGTCGCAGCATCAAAGGGACTTCCCCGCAGTCCCCACTATTCGGCGTCGAAGGGCGGGGTCCGTCAACTGGCCAGATCACTGGCCGCCGAAGTGGGACGCAAGGGCATCAACGTCAACGTGATCTCGCCAGGGTTCGTGAGAAGCGATATGACTGCTGATTGGCAGGCCAATGAAGGGTTCGACGAAATGATCCGGTCAAGGGTTCCGCTTGCCCGTTGGGGAAACCCCGAGGACTTCGAACGTATTGCCGTCTTTCTTGCCGCCGAACAAGGCGGGTATCTGTCCGGAAGCGAGATCCTGATCGATGGCGGATTGTCCTCCTTCTGATCCAGGCGCGACAGAATCGGGATACCGGGGCAAAGTCAGACAGAACGTCGTCACATCTGTTCGCTGATAGGTCACATCGCCACCCATCAGCCTGGCCAGCTGCCTCGCGACAGCCAATCCAAGACCAACAGAATCCGGGTTTCCCACCGCATTGTGAGCTCTGACATAGGGATCGAAGATGTCCTCCGCATGGTCGTGCGAGACCCCTTCACCGTTGTCAGACACCCTGACCTCGACCGTGGCTCCGTCTACCGTCGTCTGCGCGACGACTTTGGGTCCTCCGTACCGAACGGCATTGGTCACGAGATTGCGCAGGATCTGGCGAACCCTGTGGACGTCGGCAAAGGCCGTCGCCCCAGTGTCGGCATCGAGCGCGACCTCATGACTGAACCGTTCGATGACCCTGGCGACTTCCACGTCGATATTGAAACTGGCCGGGACGATCGTCAGCATCTCAGACTCGGCCCTTGCGGCTACCAGGAGATCTTCGACGATATGGCTCACGTCTCCGGCCTGCTCGGCCACCACAGAGGCGAGTTCAATCCGCTCGTTCTCGCTGAGATCGCCATCGGTCTCTGCGAGGGCGGTCGCAAGACCGAGGACGGCCGTGAGCAGCGTCCTCAGTTCGTGGGAAACCGAGGCAATAAACCGGTCTTTGGAACGAAGGAGCTCCCGCAGCGTCGACTCGTTGTCCTCGCCCTCCCAGAACGCTCCGATCAACACTGCCGCTCGCTCGACGACCGATCGATCACCAGACGGCCACATATGCCCTCGCGTTTTCGATGCAAGGGCGATCGAGCCGACCAGAGATCCCCTGACCCGCACGGGCACCGTGAGCATCGACTCCACCCCGTCCCGGGTGAGAGCGGTCGGGACCCTCGACGCGCCGTAACCGGACTCCACAGAATGACCCTGGCCGAGAGCCTCGAGTGCTTCGTTGTCGGGCACGACCCTCACTCGGGTGGTGACGATCCCCGAACCAGGCTCCATCCGGACAACCAACAACTGTTCCTGAGGGTCGCCTGTGACCCGACCGATCACCCCGATATCGGCGCTGGTGGAACGGACCACCGCTGCTACCGAGGTAACGAGCGATTCATCACCTTTTGTGACAAGAAGAGATCGCGCCACGGTAGCCAGCGCTTCCTCACGCCTGGACTCGGCCTCTAGCCGACCCTGACGGCGATCTGCCAACTCTTCCGCGGCCTCTCTCCTCCAAGTAACACCAACGATCTCGGCCAGAGATTCGACGTGGTCGGCCTGAGAGTCGGCCAGACTCGCAGCCGATCCTGCGACCAATCTCACACTGCCGAGCACACCGGCCGGGCCCCGGATCGGCACGACGAGCTCGTGCATCTTCCCTCGCCTCTGCACACTTCCGCCCTCGGTGAGGATATTGGCTTCCCACATATCCAGTGGCTGGTCCAGGCCGAGATCGAACCCATCCGCCGTTCCGGAAGTCCAAGCCATGTTCGGAATCAGCCGCTGCCGGGCGCCCCGATACCTCTCAATCACAACCAGATCCACGTCAGAGCCCTCGCAGAGCCCGACCGCCGCTTCCTCGAGGCTTGCCGAACCTCCCACAACGACCGCCTTGACGGCCACGGACACCGAGTCCTGTAGCTTCAATCTGGCTGCCTGCTCCCTGGTGACCGTGACCAGGGTTCGTCTGAGACGCCCGACCAGCCACGGAGCGATCGCGACCATCGCCACCGTCACCCCGATGCGACTGATGAGGTCACGAAGAGAAATCTGTTCGAGTCCTGAGACTCCGACAACCCAACTCAGCACAGCGCTGCCGTAGATCGTGGAAAGGAACCAGTCGGGTCGCTCCGACAGCACGACGAGGAACATGCCGATTCCGCCGAGAGCGAGAAGGGCCGCCGCCGGATCGGGACCGCCGAAGTCTTGACCGGCGGCTCGCAACGCGCTGCTTCCGCCTACCGCCACCGCGATTACAAGGAGGACTCTCTCGGCCCGCTTGTTGCGCTTCGCCTCGTAGCCGGCGTAGATCGCGATGAGAGCAAACACAACAAACGCCGGTCGAACCAACTCCCCTGTCGCCATCTTGCGGACCCACTCCCCCACAAAGACGAGCGGCACCAAGATGTAGACGGCGCGAATGGGCAATCCCATCTCAAACTGGCTGAGCCTCTTGTACATACCCACAGGCCATACATCGGCAAAAGACCCACTGATAATGAGGTTTCAATCTGCCAGAAACAGGGAAGCCTGGATGGTTCTCGCAGCCCTCTCGAACCCCAGGCCCCGATAGGCACTCGGTGCGTCATTGCCTCGGATTCTGGCCACCAGGTATGCACCCACGTACCGATGGACGAACCGGAAACGACCGTATTCTCGCCACTGCTCGATATGCACCAGTTCGTGGACGATGAGGGGGGCGAGATCACCGAAGGGGCACTCGAGCGATGAGGGAGTCACATAGATACCCCATGGAAGCGCAATTGCCTGGAAGCGACCAGTGTGAATCGGCCGGAGCCATATAGGCGCAGACCTGACTCTCACCTCAGATGGGTCGACTGGCGATCGTGCCGACCAGGCGAGAGACAAACCCGGAACCGGGTCCAAGAAAGTCGCGGCGGTGAGGTGATCAAACGACGATGTTCACCAGCTTGGGCTGGCGGGCGATCAGCCTGCGAACCTCTTTGCCCTCAATGTGGAACGCAACGTTGCTGATCGCCATCGCAGCTGCGACGGCGTCCTCTTCCGATATTTCGGAATCGACCTCGACCGTTCCCCGAACTTTGCCGTTCACCTGCACGACCATGGTTATCGAGTCGTCTTTGGCAATCTCAGGGTCGAATACCGGCCAAGCCTGTTCATGGATGCTTCCTTGCCCGCCAAGCAGGTGCCACACCTCTTCGGTCACATGCGGAGCAATCGGAGCGAGCATCGTGATGAGATGCTCGACTGCTTCACGATGGGCTTCGGACGAGACGTTGCCGGCCGCCCGAGCATCGTTGATTCCGTTGCGCAGCTTCATCAATTCGGCGACCGCGGTGTTCCACCGGAAATCTTCGAGATCACGACCGACCTTGTCGATTGCCTTGTGCGCCTGGCGGCGGAGTGAGGCCGTTGCAGCATCATCAACGGTTCCTGGCGTGTACTCCGAGCGCCCGAGTCGCCACACATCGATGATGAACCGGTGGGCACCTTTGATGCCGCGACCATCCCAAGGGCCGCCCTTTTCCCACTCGAAAGCAAACATCAGGTAGGTGCGAACCGTGTCGGCGCCGTAGGCCTCGGTCAGCTCATCAGGGTTGACGACGTTGCCTTTGGATTTGGACATCCGCTGTACCTCGAGATGATGACGGAGCTGGGCGACATCGTTCTCGCCAGGCACTCCCGGGATGCTCACGGTCGCCGAATCCGGAACCTCGACGGTCACCTGCTCACCGCCGTCGATTGGAGCGACCTGCAACACGTTCTCCGTGCGGCGCACAACCTCTCCAACCACTAGTCCCTCAGCGGAAGTACCGTTCTCGACGACCTCAACGGCCGAGGCGACAACCCGCCTTCCCTCGACGTCCCCTTGGACCACCACAACGTCACCATGGCGTTCTTCTCCCAGGATCTGGCCCTGGCTGCGATACATGGCCATCGGCTCGTCGAACACCCCAGCCGGGTCGCGTTGATGGGCTCGCATCGCGGCCTCCGAGTCTTCGAACACCCCTAGGTCACGCAACGCCTTGGTGAAGAATCGGGTGTAGAGCAGGTGCATGACTGCGTGCTCGGCGCCACCCGTGTAGGTGTCGACCGGCAGCCAATAGGCGGCCTCATCCGGGTCCCAGGGGCCGGCGTCGTAGTGGGGACTGAGATAGCGGTAGTGATACCAGGATGACCCCAGGAATGTGTCCATGGTGTCGGTTTCCCGCCGAGCAGGATCGCCCTGCGAGTCGGTCGTCTCAAGAAACGGCTCGTGATAGGTGAGCGGGCTCTGTCCGGTCGGCTTGAAGTCAACGTCTTCGGGCAGGAGAACCGGCAGTTGGTCATCCGGGATGACCTCAATCGTTCCGTCCTGGCGGTACACAACGGGGATCGGGCTGCCCCAATATCGCTGACGGCTGATCAGCCAGTCGCGCAGGCGGTACTGGATGGCGCCGGCGCCATTGCTCGTCTCCTCCAGCCAATCGATCGTTGCCCGCATTGCGTCGGCGATTTCCAGACCGTCCAAGAAACCAGAGTTGATGGCCGGGCCGGGTCCGGTGTATGCCTTGCCTTCAAATCCGTCAGGTGGCTGCACCGTCCTGACGATCGGGAGACCAAAATCCTCCGCGAACTCCCAGTCGCGTTCGTCCTGGCCCGGGACCGCCATGATCGCGCCAGTTCCATAGGTGACCAACACGTAGTCGGCAATCCACACCTGGATTTTTTCACTGTTGGCGGGGAGATCGGAAGAGCGTCGTGTAGGGAAAGAGTGTAGATCTCGGTGGTCGCCGTATCATT
>CALCCX010000321.1 GCA_937900165.1 uncultured Acidimicrobiia bacterium
TTTTCAAGCAGAAGACGGCATACGAGATATATCAGTGTGACTGGAGTTCAGACGTGTGCTCTTCCGATCTCTGGATTCGCTCGAAATTCATGTTCGTCTCGACGCCGTAGAGGGCTTCGAGGGCCATGGCGAACTCTGGGAGGTTGGCGTTGCCTGCCCGTTCGCCCATGCCGTTGACGGTGCCGTGAACCCAATTGGCTCCCGCCCTGACCGCGGCGATCGAACCGGCCGTTGCGAGTCCGAAGTCGTTGTGCCCGTGCCAGTGGATCGGAACGTCAGGCCCCACCCAGCCTCTTGCCTGGGTGACGAGGAAGGCGGCGGCCTCTGGTGACGCGATGCCGAGCGTGTCTACGACTGCGATTTCCAGAGCGCCTGCACCGACTGCTGCCTGGTAGACGTCGGCGAGAAAGCTCAGGTCCGCCCTCGTCGCGTCAACGGCGAAGTAGCACACAGTCACGTCGTTTTCGGCTGCCCATCGCACCGCTGTAACGATCTTCTCGAGCACCTTTTCCCGACTCATCCCGTACGCTTCGAGTTTCCCGTCGCTGACGGGGGACTCGATCACTGCTGCCTGCACCCCGAGTTCGAGGAGTTGTTCAATGTCGGCCGGCACTGCCCGGGAGAATCCCCAGATTTCGGCGTCGAGTCCGGCGGCCATAATCAGCTCGTACGACTTCACGTCGTCGTCAGACACCCTGGGGAATCCGGCCTCGATCCGGTCGACCCCGAGGTCGGAGAGCGCCTTGGCGATTTCGAGCTTGGCCTCAGGACCCAGATTCACCCCGACGGTCTGTTCGCCGTCACGCAACGTACTGTCGTAGAGACCGACCCGCCGGACCCCTTCGATGGCCGTCTGCGCATCAGCGTTGATCGTCCCGGTCCAAATCTTGTCTTGATCGAGCATGTTGAGTCCTCCAGCTCGCCAGCCTACCGGCGCCGCGTGGCGCGGGGCATCACGGGCGTCGCTACAGGTAGTTGGCCTGTCGCAGGTTTCGCCTGACCTCGCGCACGACTCGATCGATGTCCGGGATGGGCGTCATGTACGACACCAACTCCTCCTCCCAACGCCGCGTGTACGACCCTATTCGTTCTTCGAAGCTTCGAGGGAATAGGTCAGGGTCGAGTCCGCGGTGCTCCAACTTCCTCTCGAAGTGATGCCTGATTTCAGCGGCGTCGACTCCGGCCTGTCCGAGCAGAAACCAGATGTCGTGCAGGTCCCGGCATTGAAGTCGTTGCATCACGCACCGGAGCTTCTCAGCAGTCGCTTCGGGTAGGCCGTACGACCGTATCGGCGCCGCGTCGGGCTGGTCCTCATAGCGGCGAAGCAGAGGACGCCTCGTGTCGCGTTCGATGATCAACTCGTCTGTGGAGATGTCGAGCTTGATAATTCGGGGCCGCGCCGTTCGTTTCGGTCCAATGAACTCGATGTGTAGCTTCGGTTCGGAGACCAAGGCGAGGTGCGGCAGACCGACACGTTCCTGGGTCGCTTCGAGTATCTCGCCGAAAACGTCGAAGGCGTGCTGAACGTCGATGTCTGACTCCAGATTGAGGTCGATGTCGGCGGAGTAGCGGTAGCCGCTGAAGTAGCAGAGCCGAAGAAGGGTGCCGCCCTTGAACTGAAAGATGTTCTTCTCTCGGTGGTGGGACAACGAAGCCATCACATGGGTGAGGACATAGTCGCGCTCAACCGTGTCGGCATCAACGCCATCGGCATCCGCCAGTTGAGTGATGCGGCCAACTGTGATCATCGCACTACCGGCTACGCACCGTATCGAATGCAGGTGTGGACCAGACGACGCCCGCTGCGGTATCTACCCATTCTCGGGGATCTGGTTGGCGAGTATCTGCAGAGATCGGGGTCTTGGGGATGGGTACGCCCTCGAGCATCTCTCGACCGAGATCGTCGAGTTCCAGTATCCGGGCAAGCGAAGCAAGACGTCTAAGGGCCGGCATCGCACTGACTTGTGTGGCAATGGAACGCACCTTTGCAATATCGATGTCTGACGATGCTGTGTCTAGGGCGTCGCCAAGAACGCCGAGGCCTCCGATGAGATCGTTGCGACGAGCACCATCGAATAGAGCCCGCTCAATTGTGGAGACGTTTGCGCCATATCCGGCGCTGATTGATCCCACGGCAACGGTGGCCGCTCGCTCTCGAACAACGACGACAGGTCGTTCGGCCAACTCGGTGAGACGGACCTGATCAGGGCAGGCGACCTGGATGACACGCGATGGGCGAACAATCAATCCGTGATGAGCAAACGCAGACCGATATGCCATACGGTGTGAGCGGCCTGAGAACACGGCAGCCACGGCCAGGGCCGAGTCCATAGCCGCTGCAGACGTTCCGAGTTGCCCGAGAGGGCGTATCGCGTAGTGGCCGCGGCTCACCCGCCCGACCAACCCATCCGCGACAAGTCTGCTCAGGAGGTTGACGGTGGACTGGGACGAGCGTCCAAGGATCTCAATAGCTTCGGCTGTAGAGAACGTTGATTTTCCCGCGGCGGTGAGCTGGTCGAGGAGGTTCAATGCTGTCTTGCGGGCCATTGCAGTCCGACGTTCATGCGATTATACACGTTTATCGTGTTTTCGTGCACTATCATACTCCAAAGTCGACCGGCCCGTCAACCGGCCTGGTCGGTCAGGTATGTGGACGTCAGGCAGGCAAGGGTCGGCGGATAGGCGAACTCGGCTCGAAGCTTTGCCGCCGGTAAGGGCTAGAGCGGAGGGGACATGCCTGCTTGTAGCATCGGCGACGCGCGACGAGGAGGTACTCATGGCTTGGCCGGTAGACGAGATTCGGTGGCAGCGGGTCAGGGCGGCGATGGCGGCCGAGGATCTGGATGCGCTGGTGGTCCGCGCTCCTGACAACGTTCATTACCTGACCAACTACTGGGCGATGAAGGCCTGGGAGATCGCAATCTTCACGCGGGAGGGCCCTCCGGTCTTGGTCGTGGTCGAGCCTCAGGAAGCCGAGGTCCGCCGCAATGCCTGGACGGACGATCTCGTCTTCTTCAAGGGGTTCAACCCGGATGATGCTCGGCCCTCTTACCTGCGAGCCTTGGAGGCGGCCATCGGCGTTCTGCGCGACCGAGGGTTGACTCGCCGGGTTGGTGTCGAAACCTCGAACGCTGTGCAGAGTCCTGAGCGCATGACCGGCGAACCGACCGTGTATTGGAAGGGCTACTTCGACGACCTCGAAGCGGCGGTCGACGAGATGGTCGACTGCACTCCTCTGCTCACTGCGGCGCGGATGATCAAGACCGACCAGGAGGTGGAAAGGATGCGGATCACCAACGACCTGTCCGCAGAGGCCGTGCAGTTCGTCCGCGACAACATCGCGGTCGGCATGAAGGACGCCGAAGTCGGCGCGATGTACGAGGGCTACGTTCACAGCAACGGAATCGGGTATCGCGACACCATTGAGATGGCCAGGGCATTCACGCTCGTCTGGTCTGGCGAGAGCATCCAAACCTTTACCGCCACCAAGAACACCGTTGTGCAAGAAGACGCGCCGACCCTCATGGAGATCTGGACTTGCGCAGACGGCTACTGGAACGATCTCACCAAGAACGCGGCTGTCGGAACATTGACTCCCGCCTACAACGACCTGGTCGACCTGCTGATCGATGTGTTCGATGAGGCGGTTCGAGACCATGTCGGTCCAGGAGAAAGCCTCGCAGAACTCGACGGATTCATCAGAGCCCGGATCTCCGAAGGCGGCTACGGCGGCCAGCCATCCCACTACGTTTGCCACGGCGTCGGGAGTCGGGCCCACGAGCCGCCCTGGGCACACCCCAAAAGCACCCAGCTCATGGAGGTCGGCATGGTCCTGGCGGTGGAGCCCGGGGCCTATTGGGAGGGTGGGGGCGGTCTCCGTCTCGAGGACAACTTCCTGATCACCGCGGATGGTTCGGAGAAACTTTGTTCGGCACCGGAGGAATTTCGGAAGTGAACCTGGAGTCGGTATTGGTGATCGGCGCCGGTTCGATCGGCAGCCTGTGCGCAGGCCACCTCGGTCAGGTGGCCGACGTTTCGGTGCTCGCTCGCCGTCCTGAGCACGCCGCCGAACTGAATGAGCGAGGCTTGAGCGTCTCGGGCAAGTCTGACTTCACCTCGCAAGTCACGGCCAGCACGGAAATCGCCGCTCTCGCCGAGCCCGACCTGATCATCATCGCAACCAAGGCAATGCAGGTGGAGGTCGCCGCCGAGGCGATCGCGGGTCGATTCCCGGATGCGGTGGTGCTGACGATCCAGAACGGCTTGGGCAGCGAGGACGTGGTGGCACGGCATGGATCGTGGCCGATCGTCTCGGCGGTCACGTTCATGAGCGGTACCAAGGAATCAGACAGCATGGTGCACTACGAGCTGGACACCGCTACCTGGATGGGCCCGTTCGCCGCGAGCGGGACGACTTTGCAGACCGCCGAGGCAGTTGGTGAGCTTTTCGCGCAATCAGGCCTGGTGGTCGAAGTCTTGGCCGACCTACTCCCTGCCCAGTGGTCCAAGTTGATTTTCAACGCGTCGGTGAATTCGGTGGCCGCTCTCACCGATCTGCCGCACGTGGCGCTGTTTGCCCGTCGAGATCGACGGTCAGACCTCGGGCATCTGATGTTCGACCTGATCGAGGAGGGTAAGCGGGTCGCCGCGGCGGCCGGAGTCGAGCTGTTCGAGGACCCGTGGGAGATGAACGCCGGAGCGGTGCAGCAGGGCTCGACGCATGACGACGAGTACGCCCATGTGCCTTCGATGCTCGCCGATATCCGGGCCGGGCGGCGAACCGAGATCGATTTCATTCTCGGAGCGGTGGTGGGGGAGGCGGACCGGGTGGGAGTAGCCGCGCCGCTGTCGACGGCCCTGTACCGTCTCGTCAAAGCCCGTGACGGTTCGTACGACGAGTAGGAGAGAGTTTGAGGATCGGCATCATTGGTTGCGGGGCCGTGGGCAGTCTGTTTGCCGCGCACCTGGCCGGTCTGGATGAGGTCGAGACGTGGGTCTACGACGTTTCTCAGGCGCACGTCGACGCCATCAATGCGAACGGCCTTCGGCTCACCGGCGTCGGCGACGTTCTGGCCCACCCGAAAGCGACGACCGATCCCAGCGATCTACCGGCCCTCGACTTCGGAATCGTCGCCACCAAGGGCATGCACACCCGCTCAGCCATGGAGGCGACCGCCCACGCCTTTCAAGCTGGAGCGGTCTGTTCGGTGCAGAACGGGATCGGCAACGAGGAGATCATCGCCGAATACTCAACCGCCGTGATCAGAGGGACGACGTTTCCGGCCGGCCGGCTCATCGAACCGGGCGTCGTGCAATGGGACACCGCAGGCAAAACGTCGATTGGACCGTTCGAACCGAAGCCGGCCACGATGGATCAGGTCCGGACCTTGGCCGACATTTTGACCGAAGCGGGCATGGAGACGGTCGCGCTCGAAGACGCGCGCGGAGCGCAGTGGACCAAGCTCATCTTCAACGCCGCCAGCAACGCGCTGTGCTCGTTGACCCAACTCCCGCACGGCAGAGCCGCCCTGAACCCAGAAGTCCGGTGGGTCATGGACGGGGTCATCGAAGAAGGCAAAGCGGTGGCGGCCGCCCTCGGCATCGAGATGGAGAAGGACCCGGCAGTGTTGCTCGCCGAAAGCATCGAGGTGGCCCTCGATCACAAGCCGAGCATGCTCCAGGACGTACTCGGAAAAGGGCCTACCGAGATCGACCAGCTCAACGGCGGCATCGTTCGTTTTGGGCAAGAGGTGGGAATCGATACTCCGCTCAACCGGGCGGCCTATTCGCTCATCATCGGATTGGAGGCTTCATGGAAACTGTGATCCCGGCCCCCCGGGTCAGCAAACAGGAGATCGAACGGCGGCACGCGAAGATCCGCTCGGCGCTGGCTGCCGAGGGGATCGACGCGCTGGCTGTGGTCGGAACCGAGTACACGGGTTTTGAGGGTGCGATCCGCTGGGTGTCTGGTTTCCGGATGGTTCATCGATACGCGTACGGGCTCATTCCGGCTGAAGGCGACCCGGTCGCGGTGTTCCCCGCCGAGGCCCGTTGGGTGGGCCAGCACGACGAGTCCTGGATCGATGAGAAGGTATTTGCGGCGACCCCAGGAGCGTGGATCCGTGAGCTGGCAGAGCAAAGGGGCTGGAAACGTCTCGCGGTATACGGACTGAACTTTGCGATGCCGGTGCGAGATTTCGTGGCGCTCAACGCCGGTGACCTGGAGATCATCGACTTCGACGAGCAGTTCGATCTGCTGCGGGCGGTGAAGAGCGAGGAAGAACTCGCCTTGGTTCGCCACAGTTTCGAATTGAACGAGCGAGGTTTCTGGAAGGTGCTCGAAGCCTACGAGCCGGGCAAGACCGAGGCAGCCATCCTCGCCCCTGCCGAGGAGCTGTTCGTGCGAAGCGGCACGACTCGCACTACTCAGAACATGGTGTTGTCCGGCCACGACGGCAACGCGGCACCCCAGTTCAAACATCCGGACCCGGTGCGACCGGTCGAGCCGACCGACCTGCTGTTGTACTCGGTGGAGATCGCCGGGCCGACCGGCTATTGGGCGGAGTTCGCCAGGCCGATCTGTCGAGCCGGTTTGGGTGCGAGAACCCAGCCGATCATGGAGGCGTATCAGGAATGTTTCGAGCAGGCCCGCACTTCGCTTCGAGCCGGCAATACGGCCCACGATGTGCACATGAAGGTGTTCGGCGCCTT
>CALCCX010000322.1 GCA_937900165.1 uncultured Acidimicrobiia bacterium
TAATGATACGGCGACCACCGAGATCTACACTCTTTCCCTACACGACGCTCTTCCGATCTCGTCGATCTCGCGGGTGCTCCAGACCCTATACGACGTGGGGCTTGGCTACATCCGGCTTGGTCAACCTGCACCTACGCTTTCTGGTGGCGAGGCCCAGCGAGTAAAGCTGGCGTCCGAACTGGGAAAACGCTCTACCGGGCGAACCGTCTACATCTTGGATGAGCCGACCACCGGGCTGCATTTCGAGGACGTTCGCAAGTTGCTTGGCGTCCTCCAGCGACTCGTGGATTCTGGCAACACCGTGATCGTGATAGAGCACAACCTCGATGTGATCAAGTCGACCGACTGGGTGATCGACCTTGGTCCTGAAGGCGGCTCAGAGGGCGGCAGAGTGGTGGCCGCCGGTTCCCCCGAACAAGTGGCCCAAGTCTCAGAGTCCTACACGGGCAAGTTCCTCCGGGACGTGATCTGACCGAATCGCCGAAAGGGCACCCACGCACCGACCAACGAGGGATGGACGACTTGACGGAATGGACCGAGCTGGCGGAGTGGTGGCTGGAGGAGATCGAAGATCCTGCCTACTCCGAAGAAGTGATGCCGATGGTCGAGGCGATCACCGAGCCGCTGTCTGGCACGATCCTCGACCTGGGGGCAGGGGAGGGGAGGGTCGCCGCCGCCCTCGCCCGCAATGACCGCCACATCATTTCCGTCGACTACAACCTGGTGCTCCTCGCCAAAGCGGCGAAAGTCGGGCCGGCGGTCGCGACCGAGCTGCCTGATCTCCGGGCGTTCGCGTCCGGCTCGGTCGATGCCGCCTACGTAGTTCTGGCTCTGGAGCATCTCAGCGACATAGGAGGGTTCTTCTCTGCAATCGCGGGCATCGTCAAACCCGGCGGACTTCTGGCAGCCGTACTGAACCACCCTGTCTACACGGCTCCTGGGTCCGGCCCGGTACTGGACCCCAGGGACGATGAGATGTATTGGAGGTTCGGCGACTATCTGCACCCGGGAGCAAGCACCGAGCCTGCGGGCGGCGAAGTCGAGTTCCTGCATCGACCGATCAGCGATCTGTTCAATGCCGCGGCCGACGCCGGCTGGTCCGTGCAAAGGGTCGAGGAGCAGGGTGTAGGGGAGCGAGCGACTGAACGGGATGCGTTGCTGGCACTTCACAAGGACATCCCCCACCTCATGGCGGTGCGTTGGCAGCGTTCAGGGATCTGACCAGCGCCGTTAACGTCTTGGAGCATGAGAGTCCGGCCGACGTCCGCCGAAGTTCCAGACTTGCCCGGGGCATATTTGTGGCGCGATGTGCACGGTCAGGTGATGTACGTCGGCAAGGCGAAGTCCATTCGCAAACGGGTGTCATCGTATTTCAACAAGGATCTCGCACCGCGCACCCAGGCGATGGTTGACGCATCCGAGTCGATCGAGTGGATCGTCACCGACTCAGAAGTAGCGGCCTTGATGCTCGAGTTTTCTTTGATCAAGGAACATCGCCCTCGATTCAACATCAGGCTCAGGGATGACAAGAGCTTCCCCTTCCTCGCGCTCAGCAGGTCGGACACCTGGCCACGGGCCAGGGTTATGAGGGGCGCCAAGCGCCAGGGCACACAGTACTTCGGTCCATACGCCCACGCCTATGCCATTCGCAATACGCTCGATCTGCTCCTGAAATCGCTGCCGATTCGCACCTGTTCGGATGCGGTGTTCAGGCGTCAGGAACTCAGAGGCCGACCGTGCATCCTCTACGACATCGAAAAATGTTCCGGGCCCTGCGTCGGTCTTGTAGACGCGGACCGCTATGCAGAGTACGTCGAGGGTTTGGCATCCTTCTTCGAGGGCGATTCGGATGAGCTTGTCAAAAGGGTTGAGTCCGATATGGCGGCCGCCTCAGATCGGCAGGAATATGAGACTGCGGCGAGGCTCCGTGATCAGCTGTTCGATGTTCGCAAGGCCATCGCTCGCCAAGAAGTGGTTACCGAGACCCGCGAGAACTTCGATCTGATTGCTCTGGAAGACGACGAGCTCGAGGCTTCGATTCAGGTGCTGAAGGTGCGGATGGGCCGGATAGTCGGGCGGTTGGGAGTGGTCGTCGACAAGGTCGAAGACGTTACCGCCGGCGAGTTGATCGGCACCTTGCTCAGGGACCTCTACACGGAATCCAACCCTCCGCCCGGCCAAGTGCTTGTACAGGAGCTGCCCCCTGACCCGCACGTATGGAACCAACTTCTCGCAGAGCGCCGTGGTTCGCAGGTGTCGCTGCGGGTCCCGAAGAGGGGGGTCAAGCGTCGGCTCCTTGAGACGGCCGGCACGAATGCCCAAGAAGCCTTCGTCCGACATCGACTCAAACGTCAGTCTGACCACAATGCTCGAGCGCGAGATCTCCGCAGCCTTCAGGACGCCCTTGGGCTTGAGAATCCGCCTCTCCGGATTGAGGGCTACGACATTTCGACCATTCAGGGCAGGCATACGGTGGCTTCGATGGTGGTGCTCGAAGACGGCCTGCCGAGGCGCAACCACTACCGCCGTTTCAAAATCAAGACCGTCGAGGGACAAGATGACTTCGCTTCGATGGAAGAGGTCATCCGACGGAGGTTCACCGCCTACATCATCGATCGCGATCGGCCGGTCGATGAGCGAGGCAAGTTCGCCTATCCACCATCCCTCATTCTGATTGACGGCGGGCCTGGCCAGCTGGGTCGAGCGGCCAAGGTCCTGGCCGAGTTGGACCTGGATATCCCTGTTTTGGGACTTGCCAAACGGATGGAGGAAATTTATCTCCCCGGTCAGCCAGATCCGGTCGTCATTCCCAGAGATGAACCCGCCCTGCATCTACTCCGCCGAGTGCGGGACGAGGCACACCGGTTCGCAGTTGCCTACCACCGCCAGCTTCGTGGAAAGAGCATGATCGATTCGATCCTCGACGAGGTTGTGGGCATCGGGCCAACTCGAAAGAGGGCACTATTGCGTACGTTTGGGTCACTCAAACGCCTACGGGCGGCCGAGTTGGACGAGTTGATCGAGGTTGTGCCTCAAGTCGTCGCCGAGAATCTCTACTCTGCATTGCATGAGTGACGAAGAGACACTGTCCGAGGACCATCCGAGCCCACCCCAGCTCCTGGTATTGACCGGGATGTCGGGGGCCGGACGGTCGACGGCCGCCAAGGTCCTCGAGGACTTGGGCTTCCACGTAATCGACAACCTGCCTCCGAGGCTTCTCGAAGAGGTTGTTACCTTGGATGAGGATCTGGACAGCCCACGCCGCTTCGCGGTGGTGATCGACAGCCGAGGCGGGTTCCCGCTCACGGATCTCGAGAAATCCATCGCAGATCTGGAGCGCACCGGGATAGTCGTGATGGTGGTCTTTCTCGACGCTGACGACGATGTCCTGATCAGGAGGTACGAGGAGCATCGACGACCTCATCCACTTGGTCACGGAGTGCTGGCAGAGGCGGTCGCCGCAGAGCGAGAGATGTTCGCCGATCTACGGGCTTCGGCGGACATCTATATCAATACCAGCGACACCAATGTGCACGAATTGCGTAAGCGCGTGGAGCAGCAATTCTCGGACTTCAAGGCGGAACGGCCGATGCGGCTTTCGGTCGTGTCTTTCGGTTTCAAACACGGCGCACCCCGCGACGTCGATCTCATGTTCGACGTTCGTTTCCTGCCCAATCCCCATTGGCAACCCGATTTGAGGCCGTTGACCGGTCGAGACGAGGCAGTGCGCGATCATGTGCTCGGCCAACCAGACACCATCGAATTCAGGGAGAGGGTGCAGGGGCTCCTCGAGTTCCTGATTCCCAAATATCAGGCCGAAGGGAAATCATATGTGAGCATCGGAGTTGGTTGCACGGGCGGTCGACATCGCTCGGTTGCCATTTCGGAGGCACTCGGAACCTGGCTCACCGATGGGGGATATCGTGCGACAGTTCGCCATCGAGACGTTGGCAGATGATTCGCTGGCCCACCAAAGGTGCCCCCGCCACCTCGTCGCCGCTGCTGAGGCACGACGGGCCTCGAGTAGTAGCAATCGGGGGCGGACACGGCTTGGCGATGGTGGTCGCGGCGGCTTCGGAGTATGCGAGCCAAGTCACCGGCGTCGTCACAGTCGCGGATGACGGAGGGTCCTCAGGACGACTCACTACCGCGATGGACATCCTGCCTCCCGGCGACATGCGCAGGGGCCTGCTGGCGCTCAGTCCGTCTGACTCTGTTCTGGCCCGTCTATTCGACTATCGGTTCATCGATACAGATGTAGCCGGCCACTCCTTGGGGAACCTCATCCTGGCGGCGCTGACGGACATGCTCGGCGATTTTGAACTCGCCCTGGCGGTTGCTGCGGATCTGCTTGGAGCGAACGGACGGATTCTGCCGGTTTGCACCGAGTCGCTCGACCTCGCTGCGCTGATCGACGGAGAGGTCGTCGAAGGTCAGGCCGCGATCACGGACGTGAGAGGTGCAATCACCCAACTGGTGCTCCGACCCCCGTCCAAGGTCAATCCAGAAGTTGTGGCGGCGATCGACCAGGCCGATCAAATCGTCCTTGGGCCAGGCTCGCTTTTCACTTCGGTTCTGTCATGCCTTGTCGTGCCCGGCGTGGTGGCGGCCTTGGAGCGGGCCACCGGCCAGCTCGTCTATGTGCTCAACCTCGTGACTCAGGACGGTGAAACGTGGGAGATGACAGGAGCCGATCACCTCAATGCCCTCATCGAGTTCTCGGGCCTCAGGAGGGGCGGCACCGTTCTGAGCAACCAAGCCGGGATGCGGGTGCCTGACGGAGTCGAGGCGGTGGCCTGTGGTGAAGACGATGGCTTACCGTCAGGTTGGTCCGTCGAGATCGGAAGAGCACACGTCTGAACTCCAGTCACACTGATATATCTCGTATGCCGTCTTCTGCTTGAAAAAAAAAAAAACAATACCAAAATGAATACCCTTACAAAAGGATGGGTTTCTGAGCGATCATGCATATAGTCCGGCGACA
>CALCCX010000323.1 GCA_937900165.1 uncultured Acidimicrobiia bacterium
CTCTTGCCCACCTCGACGCTCTTCCGATCTGACTATGCCGGTCAAATGGATTATGCCCCGTTGGATGGCGGTTCGGCTGGACTCGTCCGGGTACGGCATCGCGGCCAGGGCGGCGACGGGGTCGGCGCCGGCCGCCACATCGTGCACAATCTCTGCCACCAATGCGATCTCGGCCTGTTGCTGTCCAACGAAGGAGCGGTCGACTACGTCGCCATGTCCTGGAACGATCGTCTGGTGCAAAGTAGGCAGGATGACCCCAAGGGTCACGGGCCATTCGAGTGGGTACGAGTCACCGAAGCTGGGTGGGGCGCCCTCCTCGATCAGATCACCCATGAAGCTCACCCCGGCGTCCGGTACGTGGACAATCACATCGGCGTCCGTATGGCCTCGTCCGTGATATCTGAGTTCGACGGGTCGGCCACCAACCACGACATCGGCCATCGCAACCATCGTGTTGTCTGGCGGGGTCAATACCACCTCCCTCACCTGTTCCTGGCGTGCAACCGGCAGCCACTCCAGCACCTCCGCTCGAGCGACTTCACCGCGTTCTTCGATCTCCCGCCTCGTGCGCTCATGACCCCAGATCGCCGAATCAGTGAAGCGGGCGTTGCCCCACACATGGTCCCAATGCCAATGGGTATTGACCAGGTGGCGAACTGGTAGATCCGTGAGGCCGGCGATTTCGTCCAACAGCTCGCCGGCTTCAACATGTGACGATCGGCTGTCGATCAACATGACCTCGTCCTCGCCCACAATCACACCAATGTTCAGATCGAGGGATTCGTAACGGCGGCGAAAGACCCGATCTCCCAGCTCATCGAACGGCGACATGCATTCACGCTAACCCTGAATCAGTCGCCATTGCGAGGGGCAAGACCAACAATGAAGGTGTAAGCGCCTTCGAACTCCTCGACCGCGTCTACCTCGAATCGATTTCCTGCCAGGTCACGAGGCACGATCGAGGACATCAGGATCCGTTGAAAAAAATCCGCATCGTCGCGCAGGGCTGCGAGATCTTGGCTGACGACCTGATCACTTATGTAAAAGGCAACGTCGGCAACCGGACCGACCGTCAGAGGGCCAAAGTCGGCGAATCCCAGAATCAACCCGAGTACCTCAGCCGCGTCTTCTCCGCTCGGTTCAAGGGCATCAAGACCCCTGCTGACCGTGGCCGTTGCAAACCCCAGGCGCATGGCATTGCGATAGTCCTGCCCGCCACCCACTACCGGATCGAGGCGCACGAAGAATTCGTCCGCTGCATCGGGGTCTCCGCCTAGCAACTCTCCGAATGTCTCGTTGATCTTCACGGCGCCATCCCCAGAAATTCCACCTTCCGGGTCTCGCAGAACTTCTCGGAAGAAATCCGAGGTGGCATAGCCGAACTGGTCTGCCCTGAGTCGCAGCCGATCAAAGGTCTCTAGGGGCTGATTGCTCAAGATTGCCTGCAAGGCTGCCATGGTTTCTGACTCCAGGCCATCCTCGAACACATACACGAAGGGAGTAGCCACCGCGATACGCAGGCCTGCCGCGGTGTTCGCCAACGGCTCCTCGAGCATTCCTACTGCGGCCACCCAGACATCCGCCCTGATATCAACAGCCGAACTCCGATTCACGACGTCCAGCAAGGCGATGGTGCCTGTCGGGTTGTATTTCGTAATCAGTACCGGAGATCCCCCAACACTCGAAGGCATGCCGGGCATGACATTCAACTCTTCTGTGAACGATGTTTGCAGCATGTCGAACAGCCAGCCTTGGCCGTATCCGACAGCCATCACGTCGTCGAGTACCTCGACCTCGATGTTTTCACCGATCGCAGCGAAGACTGCGATGTCTTCAGGCCGCTCTGTTGCTCTTGAACCGATCGAACGCATGACCGTTCCGGCTACCGGCGGCGGTGCGAGTGAGCCGACCGCCAATGCCAACTCGGTGGCATCTGATCCGAGGATTTCGAGTTGGTCGAGGAGTTGGCTCGCAGTGAGGGCGCCGGCCAGCAGTTCTACGTAGCGAAGCCGGTCGGACTGGCCAAGACCCTGGCCGTCATAGTTCTGGGCGATGAGGGCGGCCCGCTCGTCTTCGGAAAGACGCCAATAGAGCAGCTGCAGTTCCGAAGAATTGAGGGTCTCGAGCACAGCAAGGATCGCGACCAGATCTTGCTCGGATACGTCCGTGTCACCGATACTGAAAAACACCAAACGCCTACCATCAGTGCGCAGCGCCTGACGGATCTCCTCGAGTGCGGATTCGACCACCCCCTCGTCGACGTCGCTCTTCCTGTCCCGCTCGGCCGCCTCACCCCAGAACCGCAGAGCCCTGGCAGCCTCCATCGCATCGCTTCTGGCGGATGGGAGCGTGGCGACGAAAGTCTGTTCCGCGTCGATCGCGAGCTGGGCCCGATTGTGCGCGCTCGCCGCAACCGATGCCAGTACTTGCGAGGCGGATTCGAGCGCAACCCCGACGGCGGCGGCGCTCGTCTCCTGACCGATCGAACGGAGCGCCGCCAAAGCGTCCGCTCTCACTACCGACAGGCGGTCGCCGGCGACGACCAGATCCGCCCCAACCTCCCGCAGACCCTCAATGTCGATGAGCATCTCTCTCCGTTCCACGAACATCTTTTTCAAACGAGGCCCAATGTGCCTATGATCCAATGTAACATAGCTCTACCTATTGTTATAGGGTGCTATAGGCCGTAGTAGGCACAGGGCCGAGATCACTGGCCACAAAACATCGACGGCGTCGCAGGCATCAGTCTCTCTCAGACCTGGATTGGTCTCTCTTCGGTTTCGGCGTCAGAGTCCGCCGCACCGGCCCTCGCCAAAACCACCCGCCGGCGGGGAATCCTATGCCACACCGCCAGTCCGAGTAGCGCGACCAAACCAAGCGGAATCAGGACGGCTCCCGCCACAATCGCCACTGCCACCATCGTCAGCAGAATGTCGCCCGCCGTGTCGAGGGCACCTGCCACCCGGCCGCCAGGAGATTCCACTCGTGTAACGGCAGAAGGAGATTCTGTGATGGTCGCCACGATCTCGGAGGTGGGCCGGGAAAACACCCCAGACCTGAAATTCGAACTGACCACCGTTCCCAGTGACTCGAGAAACTCAGTGGCGGAATCGAGTCGATCTGATGGAATCTCGATCGTCACCGCCCCGTAGGAAAACCGGTCTCCGTCCTCCTCGACAACACCAGTGGCCGTGGCCGTCACGGTACCCCCGAAGCGGGCGGCCACCCCCTGGGCAGTTCTCCACTTCTCAGCGAAAGTTCCCACCTCGATCTGAATGACCATCTCAGATTCACTACCGCCCACCTCGTCTGGAGGGGCAAGGCGGACGGGACGGGAGTCATCAGACTGGGCGGCAATCGCCGTCGCTCCGTTGGCCCCACTCCCACAGGCACCTAGGACAACCAACAAGACCGTTGCGAACCTCAATCCATGTTTCATCGTTCTCCCTCTCACGCGACCCTCAGTTGGGATGCATGCCGAGTTGGACGGGCGGTACCAGAGCATTGGTTCCCGAAGAATTTCCTTGGAACTCAGGCGGGCCTAGCCAATGCTCCGACGACAGATCACATTTTCTGATGACAAAGTTCGAGACTCGGTTAAAGAATCGGGCCCCAAACCGCCGATCATCTAGATATGACAGTTGCCCGTCGGTTGCACGCCGAGCACCGGAGTCCCCTTCCTCCGACTCTTCCCATCAGCGACCAGCCGGGAGACTGCCCTCGGGCCCCTCCCAAGTTGGAGGGGCCCGCCCGCGTTTGAGGTTCGGTCAGACGCAGTGGGAACCGCAGGAAACTACCGTGCGTCCAACCCTCATGACCACACTGAACGCCAGAAATCGCACCGCTTTTGCCCTCCTGATCTTGATAGCGCTCGTAACGTCGGCTTGTGCAGTGGATGGAACAGCCCCGGCGGTCGGGCCAGCCACAACAACAACCACCACCATCGGCGACCTGGCAACCGGCGCGGTCCTCAATCCGGACGGCGATTGGATCCTTGAATCCGGCACCCTCGACGGCGATCCGTTTCCACAGGTGAATGATTGGCGAATCACCATGTTGCTGGCGGATGGGACCATCGGTGGCACCGCGGCCTGCAATGGCTATGGGGGCACCTTCACTTTCGACGGCGAGACCTTGACGGTCTTTGACCTCTTTGCCACCGAGATGGCATGCGAACCAAACGTCATGGATTCGGAGAAGGCTTTCTTACAGACCATGGCGCAACCACTCACCCTCAGCCGACAGGGCGATCGGCTGACCGCCACAGGAGATGGCGTCGAGCTGAGCTTTTCCACCATTGCCACAGCGTCAACCGCCGAGGTGGTTGGCCCGATCTGGCAGCTCCAGACCCTCCTAGACATTGAATCCGCCGTCCAGGCGCTTGGAGAGGCAACGCTCCAGCTGCGGGCCGACGGCACATTCACTGCATCAACGGGCTGTCGGGAGGTCTCTGGCACGTACCAAATCGCCAGTGACGAGCTGCGTTTTCCCCAAATGTCAGCGGAGGGCGAATGTGCCTCAGAGTTAGCCGACCAGGACAGCTTCGTCATCTCGGTCCTCGAGGGATCGAGAATCGAAGTCGACGGGAACCAACTCAGTCTGCTCTCCCCTGGCGGCGAGGGCCTTCAGTACAGGTTGGCCGGCTGAGGAGAATCCGGCCTAGGCCCGTCCGACAAAGCTCACGACCGCCAGGCGAAGTCGTCTTCCAGGTCCGCCCATACCTGCCGCCAACCAGGTTCGATCTTCACGGCTCGTTCCAACAGGTCCGCGGCGTCCTCGAGATCGCCGGCGGCTGCGAGACCGACTGCCTTCCGGAACATGGCCTGTGGGTCATCGGGGCGAAGAGCCGCCATTGCCGCCCAAGGTCCGCATCGCCCACTCTTCGACGGACAACGCTCGATCGGCGGCGAGCCGGGGCGAATCGTCCGGTAACGCCAACGTTGGATCGGTCGCGAATGCAGAATACAGGCCAGCAATGCCCCGGGAG
>CALCCX010000324.1 GCA_937900165.1 uncultured Acidimicrobiia bacterium
ACACTCTTTCCCTACACGACGCTCTTCCGATCTCCTCCCTCACCTCGCAAGAAAATCGTGCTGCGGTTGGTGAAGAGCGTGACCCCGGAGTCGTCGACCGAAACGACCTCGATGTGCACAGTGGCACCCTTGCCCTTATCGAAAACATCTGTAATTGTCGCCCGATTGGTTACTGCCGCAGCGGTTGGGATGCTGGCAGGTACCTCGATCTCCTGCTCACCGTGAAGCAGCATCGCCGGGTTGAACTCGAGCCCATCCACTCCGAACAGGTTGATCATCACCCCGAACGGAGGAACAGTGGCAAAACTCGGCAACACCTTGAGATTCGCCTCGTAGGCGTATTCGAGCTCGTTCGGGTCCACCGGGTCGGCTCCTGCCCCAATCCCGAGGTGGTAGAGGATGACGTCGTCTTCGGTCCACGACGCCTCGGTTGGTGCGATTTCCGCACCGATCACCCTGTCGAGATCGATGGGCACCCCTCAGTCCGCCAATACTGCGCCAAGCAGCATCATTTCTTCGGTGCTGTTGGCCGGCACCGTGTAAGAGTCGATGTCGCGGATTTCATCGAGATGGTCCCGAACGTCCTCGACGGATGGAGGGGTGCCCTTGCCCGCGAACCAGCCCTGGTTCACTCCAACAAAGATCCGCGCATAGCGGCCTCCGCCAACCGTCCAGATCTCATGTGAGTTCTCGCAATCTCGCGAGGCAAGGTAGACGACCATGGGCGTGACCTGGTTCGGATCGACCAATTCAACCAGGGGACCGAGCAGATCTTCGGTCATTCGTGTCCTGGCAATCGGGGCGATGGCGTTCGCCTTGATGTTGTGCATGGCGCCTTCGACAGCGACCACGTTCATCAGCCCAACCAGACCCATTTTCGCCGCTGCGTAGTTGGCTTGACCGAAGTTTCCGAAAACACCTGAGCCGGAGGAGGTGAACACAACCCTGCCGTACGCCTTTTCCTTCATCACCGCGAACGCCGGCTGAGTCACATGAAACGCCCCGTTGAGGTGAACATCGATCACCGAGTGGACCGCGTCCATTTCCATCTTGGCGAAGCTCTTGTCCCGCAGAATCCCGGCGTTGTTGATCAGCACGTCGACGGTCCCGTAGCTGTCGATGGCGGTCTGGACGATCGCTGCCCCACCCTCGACGGTGGCGACCGAGTCATAGTTGGCAACCGCCTCACCACCTGCTCCGACTATTTCGGCGACGGTCTGATCAGCCGCAGAAGAGGCCCCACCGGCGCCGTCAACAGATCCACCAAGGTCATTGACTACGACCTTCGCCCCTCTCCTGGCCATCTCCAGCGCATAGGTCTTTCCAAGTCCCCCACCCGCTCCGGTGACGATTGTCACCTGGTTGTCGAACACGATGTCAGTCATCGCCGAACCTCCGTTCTGAAGTCTGCATATATTTTGGAAAACCTACTCCAAAAAGTATCGCAGGAACTGAAGCGCTGTCGACCGCCGCAGGCAGCAGCCTCAGCGTACGATCACGCCCTCCAGCCCTTGCAGGCGGAGGCTCTCGATGGCTCCGACGCGAGCGGGGTCGGTTCCAAGGAGGATCGTGCCTGATACGTCGAGTTCCACTGGCCCTTCGCCCATGTTGAGGAACACGGACAACACTTCGTCGTCAAACGTCCGTCGGTAGGCAAACACATGCTCGGGGACGTCTGGGATCGTCTGGTAATCGCCGAGTTGGAGGGCAGGACTCAATTTGCGGAGGGCCAAGAGGCGCCGATGGAACTCGAGGCGGCTGCCCGCCACACCGAGTTGCGCTGCCACGTTGTGCAGGCGATCGGGATCGACGATCGGCAGCCACGGCTCTACGCCCGGTTGGGTGAATCCAGCCTCTGGTGACGCGTCCCACTGCATGGGGGTCCGCTCCCCGTCACGCCCCAGCTCTGCCACCCGCCGGCCCCATGGATCCTGCTGACGCTCAGGGGGGATGTCGGCCTGGAGCATGCCTATCTCGTCGCCGTAGTAGAGGGTCGGGGTGCCCCGTAGGGTGAGCAGCATCAGGATCGCAAGGGCCGAGCGGTCCCAGCCCAAGCGCGAAACCAGGCGGTGTTCGTCATGGTTGGAGAGCACGTAGTTCGGCCAGGCGCCTTCCGGCAACGCCGCCTCCAGCTCCTCGACGTTGTTCCTCGCCCATTCTGCCGTCCACGGGCCGCTGACGAACGCGAAGTTGTATGGCATGTGCAACTCGTCGTTGCTGGCCCCGTAGTAGGAAGCCCACTCGTCCCAGTCGAGCAGATGGATCTCACCTACGGAGTACTTGGCCGAGCCGGACCCGGCTTCGGCCTGGTCGAGCACCGCTCGCACCTCACGAAGCATCGGATGGATGTCGGGGTGACCACGGTCGTAGAGGTGGACCAGCTTGTCGTACTCCCCTAGCGACCTGGCAAGGGTCTCAGGAGCGTCGAACACGGGGTTGTCGCGCAGTTCAGGGTCCTTCATGGCGAAATGCACCACGTCCATCCGGAACCCGTCGACCCCCCTGTCGAGCCAGAACCGGAGCGTGTCGAGCATCGCCGCCTTGAGGCCCTCGTTCCTCCAGTTCAGGTCCGGCTGGCTGGCCAAAAAACTGTGGAGATAATACTGGCCCGTGAGCTCGTCGTACTGCCAGGCCGGGCCGCCGAAAACTGCGATCCAGTTGTTCGGAGGACCACCATCGGGAGCCGGATCCGCCCACGTGTACCAATCCCGCTTGGCGTTGTCACGCGACGACCGGGACTCCCCGAACCAAGGATGTTCTGAGGACGAGTGGTTCGGAACCCAGTCGACAATCAGGCGCAGGCCGCTCTCCCGACACCGAGCCACCAACCGATCGAAGGCGTCGAGGTCACCGAAGATCGGATCGACATCCGTGTAGTCGGAAACGTCGTAGCCAAAATCAGCCATAGGCGACTTGTTGAACGGCGAGACCCAGATGGCATCGACGCCCAACGTGTCGACCAGATAGTCGATCTTGGCCGTGATCCCATCGAGGTCCCCGATGCCATCACCATTCGCATCCATGAAGGACCGCGGATACACCTGATATATGACAGCGGTCTTCCACCAAGCAACGCCCGCCACTTTCCACCTCCCGACCCGACGGCGAGAGCGTAGCCCAGGTCTAGACGACCGCCCCTGCGTGGTCGGCCTCTGGTACGAGGCCGTCTTCCATGTCGGGTTCAGGCAGGCCGGACTCGCCCTCGATGTCGATGGTGGGTAGCAGGCGGTCCAGCCAGGCTGGAATCCACCAGTTGGCGTCACCCATCAGTTTCATCGTGGCGGGAACGAGGACGATTCTCACGATGGTGGCGTCGACGAAGATTGCCGTCGCCAGGCCAAGACCCATCATTTTGATGATGGGATCATCGCCGAGCACAAACCCGAGGAAGACCGAGATCATGATGAGGGCAGCCGAGGTGATCACCTTGGCGGTGCTGGCGATGCCGTGGATGACCGAGGTGTCGTTATCACCGGTGACCAGGTATTCCTCGCGGACCCGGGAAAGCAGGAACACTTCGTAGTCCATCGACAGCCCGAACAGGAGCGCAAACATGAACATCGGGATAAATGACACGATCGGCACGGTGGATTCAAGGCCGATGAGGTTCTTGCCCCAGCCCCATTGGAACACTGCGACCAGCACACCGTAGGCGGCACCGATGCTCAGCAGGTTCAGCAACGCAGCCTTGAGAGGTACGAGAATCGATCTGAAAACGACTGTGAGCAGCAGGAACGACAGCAAGATGACAGCGGCGATAAACAGGGGTAGCCGATCGCTCACCCGATCGCCGATGTCGGCAAAGCTGGCCGTTGCACCCCCAACGTAGGCGAGGGCAGGACTGCCTTCCAGCACCGGCGGGAGCACTTCGGAGCGGAGCCGTTTGATTGTGTCGAGAGTCGCATCGTCCTGGGGCGACGTAGTCGGAAACGCGATCAACGTTGCCACGCCTGATTCGAGGTCCACCTCGGGCGGCGCGACGGCGACGATACCCTGGTCGGCCATGATGGCTCCTGCCAGGGGTTCGACCACGCTCAGGTCCTGGGAAATGTCTACTGCGATGACCAACGGGCCGTTGGTGCCAGGGCCGAATCCTTCGGCAACGAGGTCATAGGCCTGACGCTCGGTTCGTGTTTCGGGCAGTGTGCCGTCGTCTGGGAAGCCAAGGCGGAGCGCCAGCACCGGCGCAGTCAGCGCCAGAAGGAAAACGGTCACGCCTATCGCGTAGACCCAGGCATGTTTGGTCACGTGTTGGCCCCAGCGCTGCCAGCCCGCGCCGACAGTTCGGCCATCGTCTACGTTTTTTCGTCTGAGTCCGAGACGGTTGATCCAGTGCCCGGCCAGACCCAGGAATGCGGGCAGCAGGGTGATGGACGCGATGACCATGATCAAGACAATCACGGATGTGGCGATGCCAGCCGCGGCCAGGGCCGGAACTCCGGAAACAGCCAACCCGAGGATCGCGATGACAACCGTGCCGCCTGCGAAGACGACAGCCTGGCCGGCCGTGGCGACTGCCCGGCCGACTGATTCCTCGATGGTCATCCCCCGTGCCAAGAACTCGCGGTGTCTGGTCACGAGAAACAGGGCGTAGTCGATACCCACGCCGAGCCCGACCATGCTGGCCATCTGGGGCGCCCAACTGGGAATATCGACCAGATAGGTGATCAGGGAGAACGAACCAATGCCGAGGGCGAGACCAAACAACGCCATCCCGATCGGAAGGCCCATCGCGATCAGCGATCCAAACGCCAAGAGCAACACAATGACCGCGGCGACCAAACCGATCATCTCTCCGAGACCGGTCTCGGGTTCCTCAAATGAAAAGAACAGGTCGCCGCTCATCTCGATCTGGAGCGGCGAATCCTGCCTGGCGTCGGCACCGAACTCTTTGAGATTCTCCAAGTCGACAACGCTCAGCTCATCGATCACCGGATACTGGACGCGGATCAGAGCGATCCGACCGTCGGGCGAAATCGCTCCACTCCTCGCGGCAGCCTCAGGCCCTCGGGCCAAGGCACCAGCCGGATCGTTCGTGCCCAAGACATTGGGCAGGCCAGTGACTGCCGCCTGAACTTCAACCAACGCCGTCTGCGCTTCGGCTGAGTCGAAGAAAGTCAGGCTGTCATCGAGCGGCGTCACCACCACTTCGGCGGTCAACCCCGCCCGATCAGACTGGGCTGCCGTCAGTAAATCGACCGCGTTCTGAGAGTCGAGCCCAGGCACCTCGAACTTGTCTTCGAGTTCCCGACCGAAAGCTCCTGACGCTCCGATCACGATCACCGAAATGAGGAGCCATGCTCCAATCACCAACCACGGGCGGCGGGCCGCAAACCGGCCCAACCGATACAGAGCATGCGACATCGTTGTTCCTCCTCCGAACGTACACAGTATATATACGTTGTAAGTGTATAGCGTAAGTTACATATACGTCGTAAGCTTGTCAAGACGGAAATATGGTGGTGACCCGCGACCATGTCCTCCCGCTCGTGAAACGGGTCAACTCTTGATGCGATCCATTTCGTAGGCCCACATGGCGATCTCAACGCGGTTTCGTGCGCCGAGCTTGGCCATCAGGCTGGCAAGATGGGTCTTGACGGTGCTGAGACTGATGAAGAGTTCATCCGCGATCTCGGCGTTGGTTCGGCCACGGGCCACGGTGACCAGTACTTCCTCTTCGCGGCTGGTGAGCGGATCGATGGGCTGAACCGGTGGCATCGGCATTGGGGTTTCGGAGAAGGCGGCCAGGAGCCGGGCGGTGACGCTTGGGGCGATGAGTGCATCACCGGCGGCGGCAGCGTGGATCGCCTGGACCAGGAGTTCGGGTCCGGCGTCTTTGAGAAGGAAGCCCCTGGCGCCTGCCTTGAGGGCGCCGTGCACGTACTCGTCGAGGTCGAAGGTTGTGATCACGACAATCGCCAGCGGGTCTTCGACGTCGGGTCCGGCGAGTTGTCTGGTGGCCTCGACGCCATCCATGTCTGGCATGCGGATGTCGAACAGGCAAACGTCAGGGCGAAGCTCGCGGGCGAGGGCGACCGCATCACGTCCGTTGGCAGCTTCGCCTACTACCTCGATGCCGGGCTGGGCGTCGAGGATCATCATGAGCCCGGTTCGTACGAGCTCCTGATCATCAGCGACGATCACACTGATGGTCATTTGTTCGTGCCAGACCTTGGCAACACCGCATCGACCGTCCAACCCTTGCCGGGGCTCGGACCCGCCTCGAGCATGCCGCCGAGGAGAGTGGCGCGTTCGGTCATGCCCACCAGGCCGTAACCCGACGCCGAGCCGGCGTCGAATGGACCGGCGACGCCGTCGTCACGAACGGTCAGGCGCACGCATTCGTCGTCGCCGGTTACACAGACATCGATGCGGGTGGCGTGGCGGGCATGTAGCAGGGCGTTCGTGATCGATTCTTGGGCGATGCGGTAGATCGCGGCCTCGACCGATGGCCGGAGGCGATCAAGGTCACCAGACAGTTTCACATCGACACGCGGCTTGTCCCCCGCGCCATGGGCAAGCCGCTCGATGTCGGCCACACCCCTTTGCGGGGAGATCGGAAGAGCGTCGTGTAGGGAAAGAGTGTAGATCTCGGTGGTCGCCGTATCATTAAAAAAAAAAAACAACACGCTGTCGCAGCGCACTCGACCGACACCCTCATTCTATCTCTATCTCAACGTCTACAGTCTCTC
>CALCCX010000325.1 GCA_937900165.1 uncultured Acidimicrobiia bacterium
TTTTCAAGCAGAAGACGGCATACGAGATATATCAGTGTGACTGGAGTTCAGACGTGTGCTCTTCCGATCTTGCTCGCGCGCGGAGGGCCGCGACCACTTGCCCGGCCGATGCGATGGCGACGTCGCGCTCCATCGAGGTGCCGCCGGTGAGGACGGTAACCCGCACCTCAGCGGCCGCCGATGAGTTGTTGCAGGAGATCGTAGCGACTGACGATGCCGATCAGGGCACCGTCTTCCTCGACGAGAGCGGCGGGCGATTCTCTGGTAAGCATCGGCGCCAGCCGGTCGGACGGGGTGGTCGACTCCACCACCGGGAGCGGTTTGTCCATGATGTCCCGTACCGGTCGATCGAGCACCGACGGTTCTTCGAGCGAGCGGATCATCAGGCTTCCCTCGACCAGGCTGCCGATGCAGCGGCCTTGGTCGACCACCGGTACCTGGCTGACGTCCCACGTCGTCATCAGGTTCAACGCTTGGCGGACCGCCGCGGTGGGAGCGACGCTCACCAGCGGTGGTGCAGCCGACGCCCGCTGTTGCAGTAGGTCACCGACGGTGACGCGTGGGATATCGAGGTATTGGTTTTCGCGCATCCAGTCATCGTTGAACTGTTTGCTGAGATAGCGTTCCCCGGTGTCGGTGAGGATGGTGACGACGCAGGCGTCGGGGTCGTCGATCTCGCGGGCTACCTCGAGTGCGAGATGGACGTTCATGCCGGCCGACCCGCCGAGCAGGATGCCCTCTTCGCGAGCCACGCGCCGGGCCATGAGGAAGGAATCGCGGTCGGACACCTGACGCCATTCGTCGATGTAGTCGAACCAGACGGTGGTGGGAATCTTGTCGCCGCCTACGCCCTCGACTTTGTACGGCTCGCCCTCGCCCATCTGCCCGGTCTGGGCATAGCCGGTGTAGAGCGATCCCTGGGGGTCGCCGGCTATGATGCGTATTTCGCTGCGTTGTTCCTTGAGGTACTTCCCGGCGCCGCTCACGGTGCCACCGGTGCCGGCGCCGGCCACGAAGTGGGTCACCTTCCCGCCGGTCTGACGCCACACTTCAGGTCCGGTGGTTTGGTAGTGTGCTTCGGGGTTGACGTCGTTGAAGAACTGGTTGGCCATGATGGCGCCCGGGGTGTCCTTGACGATCTGCTTGGCCTTCATGACATAGTTTTCGGGATGATCGGCCGGCACGGCGGTGGGAGTGATCACCACCTCGGCGCCGTAGGCCCGAAGCAGCCGAACTTTTTCCTGTGACATCTTGTCGGGCATGGTGAAGATGCAACGATAGCCCTTGAGGGCCGCGGCGATGGCCAGGCCGACGCCGGTGTTGCCGGAGGTGCCTTCCACCACAGTGCCACCGGGTTTGAGGGTGCCGTCGCGCTCGGCGGCCTCGATGATGGCCAACCCTATCCGATCCTTGACGGAACCACCCGGGTTGGCGAACTCGGCTTTGCCGTAGACCGGTGTCCGGACGCCGGCGCCAACCCGTGCGAGGCGGATCAACGGTGTCCAACCGATGGTGTCGAGGACCGAATCGTAGGGTGTGGGGTGTGGCGGAGTGGGTGAGGGGGTGCTCATGGCTGGATCCCTCCGGGGGATCGGAATTCTACTGGTTGGATAAACGCCGCCGCCACCGGTTCGCCCTGGCGCACCGCCGGCGAGAAACGCAGCTGGCCAGCGCCAACGAGGGCCGCCGAATCGAGAGCTGGGTAGCCGCTCGACTCGAACACCTGGCTCGAGTCGGGCACCAGGCCCCCGGCGGCATCGACGTAGAGCTTGAGGAGTACGGTTCCTTCGATGCCTTGGTCGAACAACCCTCGGGGATATTCGATGGGTGAATCCGCGTTAAGGGCGACGGGTGGGAGTTCCTTGCGGTCCGCGGCCGGTTGGTCCGGCGGCAGGCTGACCACCCCGTCATCGGGCTGGCTGCAAGCGATCAGCGCCAGTGCGGCGAGGGCAGCGAGAGTTGTGGCAGCGCGGGTCATGTGTTGTCCTTGGCTCGACGGGTGAGATCCGCCAGGCGGTTCAGGGCCTCGAGCGGGGTCAGAGAATCGACGTCCAGTTCGCGGAGTTCGTCGAGCATCGGGTTGGCAATAGAGCCGAACAGACCGAACTGGCCCGGGTCAGGGTCGGCTGGTGGTGGCCCTTTGGCAACCCGGTGATCGCCTTCCAATGTTCCCAGCACCGCCTTGGCGCGGCGCACCACTTCCGCCGGCAGCCCCGCGAGCTGAGCCACGTGGATTCCATAGGAGCGGTTGGTCCCGCCGGGCTCGAGCCGATGGAGGAACACCACGCTGTCTCCCGTGTCGCGCACGGCCACGTTGAAGTTTCTGGCGTGCTGCAGCTCTTCGGGGAGCTGCATCAGTTCGTGGTAGTGGGTGGCGAACATGGTCTTGCAGCCGATGCGGTCGTGCAGGTGCTCGCTCACCGCCCAGGCGATGGCCACCCCGTCGTAGGTTGACGTGCCGCGCCCGATCTCGTCGAGCAGCACCAGGCTCCGGGCGGTAGCGCTGTGCAGGATGGCGCTGGTCTCGCTCATTTCCACCATGAAGGTGGACTGCCCCCGGGCGAGGTTGTCGCTGGCCCCGACTCGGGTGAACAGGCGGTCGACCACACCGACCCGCGCGGCGCTGGCGGGGACGAACGACCCCATCTGGGCCAGCACGGTGCACAGCCCGATCTGTCTGAGAATGGTCGACTTGCCAGCCATGTTGGGGCCGGTGACCAGCAACAGCCGTTGAGTCTCATCGAAGCAGACGTCGTTGGGGATGAAATTCTCCCGCGGCATCATCTCTTCGATGACCGGGTGACGGCAGCTGCGGAACTCGAGATGAAACTCGTCGGTCATCTTGGGCCGGACATACTGGCCCACGGCGGCCCGCTCGGCGAGCGCGGCCCAGACATCAAATCGAGCCAGGGCTCGTGATGTCTGCTGAATGCGATCGATGGCGGCACCCACATTACGGCGCAACGCCTGGAACAATTCGGTCTCTCTGGTGGCGATCCGGTCTTCCGCTCCCAGAACCTTGGCCTCGTATTCCTTGAGTTCCGGGGTGACGTAGCGCTCGGCGTTGGCCAGCGTCTGCCGCCGCTGGTAGTCGGCCGGCACCTTGGCTCCGTGGATCTTGGTTACTTCCAGGTAGTAACCGAACACCTTGTTGAACCCGACCTTCAACGACGGGATGTCGGTGCGGGTCCGCTCGCGCTCCTGGAGCGAGGCGATGTACTTCTTGCCTCCGTCGCGCAGATCGCGGAGTTCGTCGAGTTCGGCATCGAACCCTGTCTGGATGACACCGCCATCAGTCAGATTGAGGGGGGGCCGGTCGGCCAGCGCCGCGGTGAGCGCCTGGCACACGTCGGTCAGCGGATCGAGTTGGTCGCGGACGCCGGCCAGTGCGGCGCACTGGGAATCGTCGCCGAGGAGCGCCGGCGCCCCGCCGCCCCGCTGCCCCGCCGCCCCGCCGTCCCGCTCACCGGCCAGCCCGGTGAGGCTCTCGAGCACGTCGGGGAGCCGGG
>CALCCX010000326.1 GCA_937900165.1 uncultured Acidimicrobiia bacterium
GGCACCGGCAGGGCGGCAAAGTGGGCCATGATGTCAAAGGCCGAAAGATGGTTGGAGATGATCACGTAGGAGCGGCTGGGATCGATGTTCTCGCGGCCTACCACCTCCAGGTTTACTTTGGCCAGCCACATCCACATGGCTGCCCAGCGTCTGATTACCCACTCGACGAAAGGGCTGTCGTTCTTGACAATGGCCGTGGCGGTTACGATCGAAGCGGCAACTGCGGTGACCGGAACCATGACCACAAAGGTCACGAACGTCCTGATGAGGTCACCTACGAATCGCATGATCGCCCAGGGTACCGGGTCGCCTGGCGGCGTCCCAGACTGTCCGGTCCGGCATCGGCAAGGCGGGCTACCCTGCCGGATTTGTAGGAGGGAACCAGATGCCGCCCGTGCGGATGAGCAATGCCCAGGCCGTGCGGGCCCAGCTCGGCGCCCAGGGGTTCGGCGATCCTCGGCCTGGCGGCTCGGTCGACGTGCGTCATTTCCGTCGGATGATCCGGCGTATTGCCTTGCTCCAGATCGACTCGGTCAACGTCCTGACCAGGTCGCACTACCTCCCGGTATTTGCCCGCCTCGGTCCATACGATCGTGGACGGCTCGACCGATTCATCTACGACGGCCCCGAAATGTTCGAGTACTGGTCACATGAGCAGGCCTATACGCCGATTGGTCTGCATTCGGCCACCCGCTTCAAAATGGCAGCTTCTGAGGGTCGGGGTTGGAAGAGGATCGCGGAGATCGAACGTGACCATCCCGGATATATCGACGCAGTTCTCGATGAGGTCGGCGAGCGGGGTCCGATCAGTTCTCGCCTACTCGACGACCCAGGGGAGCGGACGGGCCCATGGTGGGGGTACGGGAAGGGCAAGATCGCTCTCGAATGGTTGTTCACCATTGGCAAGGTCGCGGTGGCCAAGCGGGCCAATTTTGAACGTTTCTACGACCTCCCCGAGCGAGTGATCCCACCCGAGGTACTCGCCCAGCAGACGCTTGATCCCGCATCGGCGCATCGGGTCAGGGTGTCGGCTGCCGTCAAGGCGCTTGGGGTTGGGACCGTAAAGGATGTCGCGGACTACTTTCGAATGAAGGTCACCGAGACCGCAGAGGCACTCGATGCTCTTGTCGACACCGGCGAGGCAACTCGAGTCGATGTGTCGGAGTGGGGAAGGCCGGCCTACGCTGATCCCGAGCTGGTAATACCGCGTACGATCAGCGGAATCGCCCTGCTGTCCCCGTTCGATCCGGTCGTATGGGATCGGGCCAGGGCTGAGCGAATGTATGGCTTTCACTATCGAATCGAGATCTACACCCCTGAGCCCAAGCGAGTGTTCGGTTACTACGTTCTCCCGATCCTCTTCGATGGGCAACTCGTCGGTCGAGTCGATCTCAAGGCCGATCGGCAGGCTGGAGTGCTCAGGGCCAAGGGCGCATTCGCCGAACCAGGAGTCGATCGGAAGGCGCTGGCGCCTGTGTTGGCGACCGAGCTCGAATCGATGGCTGGCTGGCTTGGGCTCGGCGAGGTCGAGGTTGGCAACAACGGCGACCTGGCCGATCTATTGGTTAGGTCGCTGTGATCGAACCCGGCCTATCGGCGAGCAAGTCAGAGTGGCGACGCTGGGCCGCTGATAGACGCCAGGATTTGCCGAGCAGCCGAGCGTTCGTCTCTCATATCCTTGAATGGCTTCGGCAGGCGCCCCCTGGCCTCGTGGTGACCTACCTTGCGATGGGCGATGAGATTGATCTGGCCGAGACCGTCGCACGATCTGATCGACGATTCGGTCTCACCAGGACCCCACCACCTGGGGGTCTATTGACCGTGCACGCGTACGAGTCGGCTCGAGAGCCACATCGGTTCGGGTTCGATCAACCGGTTGCCGAATCTGAACAGATCCCAGCCTCCGAGATTGCGGTGGTCTTGGTCCCCGGGCTCGTGTTCGATGAACATGGCGGCAGGTTGGGGCGAGGTGCCGGCTACTACGATCGCTTTCTCGCGGCCCTCACCGATGACGTGTTTCTGGTCGGCATCGTCCCTGACGAGTTGATTGTGGCGCGGCTACCCGACGAGACGCACGACGTTGCGATGACCCATCTCGCAACCGAAACCGGCGTACGGTCGGTCCGTACTCCTGGGTGAGTGCAGTCCGGAGAGTTTTATCCTCCTAGGCCCGCCACCCAGTCCTGGGGCCCACTCGGCGCTTGCGCGGATGCCTGAACGCCGAATGCATCATCCGGAATCTCGATGAAGGCGTCTGCTTCCCATAGGCCGGCCTCGATGGCGACGTCGGAACGGCCGTGACCCGCCGACCCCCACTCCACGTATGAGATGATCGCCTCGGCCGACCCGAAGTCCGAGGACAGATACAGCCCCATCTCACCGTCGTCCCTGCTGAAATCGTCCAGAGAGCCGTTGGCGGTGAGGACTGCCACCGCCGATGACGCGGTAAGGGAAGCTCCGTCTCCTGCTGCCACCCAGACAGATTCGAGTGGCGCCAACTCGATGTCGGGCAACGTGAAGTAGAACGGCCTCTGACAAAGGGCCAGGCCACCGACTGAGGCGGTTGATCCACCAACGTTGGTGATCACTACATACCCTCCCTCGCCAAAAACAATCTCGGTGATGGCGAACTGGGCAGGCAACCCCGAATCTGGGACGGGCTCAGGTGCCGTGTCGATCGATTGAACTTCCGTGGTATCAGTGGTGACTTCGGCTGCACCTCCGCCGGCGGAGGTGGTAACGGATATGTCGGTACTCGGCAGGGAGGTGGATGTGGCCTGCACTGGTGAAGCATCGGTGCGGTCGTTTGGCAAAGGGGCGGTTGACTCTGGACTTCTCTGGATGATGAGCACGACAAGGACCACCAAGACGACCACGGCGACCAGGCTGAAGGCTTTTCTCATGGCATCTCCCTAGTTTGTCGTTGCGACGCTCCACGTCTGAACAAACCGAGCCAACGAAGAGCGTGCGTTGCCGAGTCTATCCGTTCGGCCGTTTGGAGCCGATGATGTGGCTGATGGCCCGGCACAGGGTCGGCGCAGCGGCTCTCGCCCATACCCGTTGGCCGGCCTGATTGGGATGGAAGAGATCGGGTGTGAACAGGTTCGGGTTGGCACGAAAGACCGGGCCGGCCAGCTCATACAGCGGCACTTTTAGAACCTGCTCATGATTCGCCGCGACCTCTAGCTGCATCCGGTCAACCATTTTGCCTCGAGCTCTGGCCAGGCCGGCGAGCGGATGCGGTAGCCGGGGGATGGTGCCGAGGTCTCCGATCCCCAACAACACTACGACCGAGATCGACGCCAGGCCGGACAGAATCGTGTTCAGATCGCGCCTCATCGACGGCATCGTGACCCCACGGAGCGAATCGTTGGATCCGATCGAGATGATCGCCAGATCAGGGGAGGCGGCCACTGCCAAGACGAGCTGATCGTCGACTACATCTCGTACCCTGGCCCCGCCCTTGGCGAATGACCGAATGCAGTGGCCGAGGCCGTCGACCATTTCGAGTGCCTGATGGAGCCAGATGTCTTCGGGACGCTCGAGGCCGGGGCCCGTCAGAGTGGAATCGCCAAGCGCCACGATCTGGATGGGTGTGACATTGGCATCTGAGGTCGGTACCGATATGTCATGGTCTTGGTAGTGGGGAAGTGGCCGATGCCCGGCGTGGTAGCCCTGGGCGGCGACCAGCGCCGCGGCACCGATACCGACGATCAACGGCCCACGGACATTGGGTTTTGAGGGGCGGGAGGCCACGGCATTGTTCCTTGCAACCATCAATCTTCGCCAGATGTCAGGCGCCTGACCTGGATCAGGGCTTGGGCGGTCTCGGCGGCTACTGCTGCATCGCGGCAGTAGAGGTCGTCGTGGATCTGTTCGATCAACTCGCTGGTCTCAAGGGAGTTGAGACCGAGTTCGTCGTCGCTCAAGGGGACTCCAGGAAGGGGTGATCGACATGGATGGAAATAGTCGGCAGGAGACTACCCGGGATAGCGCAGGAGCCGGGCGGAAAAAGGGGCAGATAGCCATGTGGAGATCGCTGCCGGCAAAAGGGTGAGCCGAGGGCGGACGACGGATAGCGGATAGCGGACGGCGTATTTCATCGAACATACGTTCGATATGATAGGAAGATGACTTCCCGATATGCCGAGTTGCACGCCCATTCCAACTTCAGCTTTCTCGACGGGGCCTCGCATCCGGAGCGGCTGGTTGAGCGGGCGGCCGAACTTGGCTATGAGGCGCTGGCCGTCACCGATCATGACGGGTTCTATGGGCTGGTGAAGTTCTGGTCTGCGGCCCGTCGGGTTGGGCTGCCGGCCGTATACGGGGCTGAGTTGTCGCTGGAAGCCGACGGGTCGGCCGAGTTGTCGAACGAGGAGGCCAATCCGCTGGAGGTGGCCAGATTGCGCGATGCCGAACGGACCATGGGGGGTCCCGCGGATAGGGATCACGCTTTGCCGGGTCGGGAGCCGTCCTTTTCCGCTCAAGCCCCTTCGGGGCGGGCCGCTCGGGCCCCGGCGCCAGCTCCAAGTCTCGCTAGGGCGAGCCAATCCGCTACGCCTCGGAGCAATGCGAGTGAAGGCAACCGGTGGCGGCGTGGGCGGATTCGCCGTTCGCACAGAACGAAATCGGCCGAGCGTGGTCCGAGGGATCATCTGGTGCTGCTGGCTCCTTCCCCCGATGGATATGCGCAGTTGAGTCGGCTTGTGACTACCGCCCAGCTGCGCGGCGAAAAAGATCGGCCCTCATACCGGTTTGAGGACGTCGCTCAGGCGGCATCCGGCGGCGATCTGGTGGCATTGAGCGGCTGTTGGCAGGGTTCGATCCCTCGGGCCGCTCAGGCCGGTGACCTCGACGGTGCGCTGCGGGCGGCTTCCAAGCTCAGGGAGATCTTCGGTCGGCGCCTCCACCTGGAATTGTGGGATCACCGGATGCCGGAGGACGACCTACGCAACGATGTCATGTGGGAAGTGGGACAGCGTTTGCGGTTGCCGGTGGTGGCGACCAATAACGTGCACTACGCCGACCGCCGCGACGCCGACCTGGCCGAGGTACTTGCCGCCATCGGGGGACGCCGATCCCTGCAAGAACAGGATGGCTTTCGGCCGGCCACCGACGAACGCTACCTCAAATCGCCGGAGGAGATGTTCGCCCGGTTCGCTCGATATCCAGGGGTGGTTGAGCGGGCCGCCGACCTGGGCAGGGATCTGGCGTTCGATCTCCGCCTGGTCGCTCCCAGCCTTCCCAACTTCCCGATGCCCGATCACTTTCGAAGCGAGATGGACTACCTCAGGCATCTGACCTTTGAGGGAGCCAGACGGGTCTACCCAGGTGCCGACAATGGCAGATCGGAAGAGCACACGTCTGAACTCCAGTCACACTGATATACCTCGTATGCCGTCTTCTGCTTGAAAAAAAAAAAA
>CALCCX010000327.1 GCA_937900165.1 uncultured Acidimicrobiia bacterium
CTACCGGGCTCGGATCCCCTACGGCGTCGCACCGGGAGTGTGGATTCTGGGGATGGTTCAGGCGGTCATCTGGGGCCACTTCGGATGGTGGAACCAGGACGCAGCACTGATGCTTTACGGCATCGTCGGAGGGACCGGGAGCCTGCTGTCTCTCTTCGATACATCCTGACGATGGGACTCCGTACCTACCGTCCCGCTGTTTCTGCGATTGGTCGGGTCTGACCGCGGCGATAGTCAGGTCTTGGATGCCCATTGGCATGGACATCGCGAATGAAATTTCGCGTATCTGGCCCCTTGCCCGTGTCTCGATGTTTCTGTAGAGGCTGTCAACCGGCAGCCAATAATCGAAGGGGATGGATCAGATGTCGGGCAAGCTCCACGAATGGACTTCGACCCAGCGGCGGGCCGCGACCAAGACCGCGGATGCCTGGGAGGGCTTTTTTGACCAGCAAGAGGTTGAAGAGGCGGAATCGGTAGAGGCTACCGCCCCGATCATGGCGGTTCAGGCCCAAACGGAGAACGAACTGCTCGGTTTGGACGGCGTGGTCGGCGTCGCAACGAGCTTGAAAGTGTCGAAGGGGAAACCGACGAGCACCTGGTGTCTGGCGGTGTACGTGGTGGACAAGCAACCCAAGACCAAGCTGCCCAAGAGCGACGTAATACCCGCGCAGATCCAAGGCGTCCCCACTGACGTCGTCGAGGTGGGCGAAATCAAGCCGCTCGCTTTCACAGCCAAGACTCGCCCTGGGTTGCCCGGCTTCAGCATTGGCCATCCGTCTATCACGGCCGGCACCTTTGGGGCGTTGGTACGGGATGTTCGGCGGTGCTGCGAGCCGAACGACGGGTGCAATTCGTCAGACGACCCTCGAAACGACTATCTGATCCTCAGCAACAACCATGTTCTGGCGGCGAGCAACCAGGGCAACCAGGGAGATTCGATCCTCCAGCCCGGCTCGTTCGACGGCGGTGTGTTCCCGTCAGATGCGATCGCCACACTGGAGCGTTTCGCACCGATCAACCTCGGGCCGTCATCTCAGGTGCCGGGACGCTACAACCTGGTAGACGCCGCCGTGGCACGACCACTGCACAGCAGGGACGTGACCGCTTCGATCATCGGAACGGTGATCCCGCGCGGTGTTGGTCAGGCGTCAGTCGGCCAGCGAGTGATCAAGGCGGGCCGGACGACTGAGGTCACCGTCGGTCGAGTGCTTGCGACCAACGCCACCGTTGTGGTGGGACCGTACAACCCAGATGGCACCGGGTTCGGAGAGTTCCGGCACCAGATCCTCACGACGGCGATGAGCGCCGGTGGCGACTCTGGGAGCCTGCTCATGTCCAGTCCGAGCCTGGAGGCCGTAGGACTCCTCTTTGGGGGTTCGTCCGCCATCACGATCCACAATCACATCTCCGATGTCGAGACGGCACTGGGAGTGCGTCCCGTCACGGCGCCACGATTCAGCTAAATCCCCCTCCGCGACCCTGGCGCGGCGTGGCCTGTGAGCCGCCCGTGCTGCGGTCGCGCTACGGTGACCATATGAGCCAACACGACAGTGGCCCGGTTCCGGAGGGCGACTCGGACAAGTGGGACGATTTCTTCCGAACCAGCGGAGAGTCTGACATCGGACTGAGCGGGGGCCAAGGTGGGGCAGTCGCCGATGCCATGGCCCGCTACCAGGACGAACTCATGAGATATCCGAACGTGGTAGGCGTGGCGCCCGGTCACCGGTTGCGGGACGGAGAACCGGACGACGAGCAATGCCTGGTTGTGTATGTGACCAACAAGGTCCCCGAGTCCGAGTTGGGTCCGGGCGAAGTGATTCCGAAGCGGATCGGCGAGGTCGGGGTCGACGTCGTCGGTGTCGGTGAGATCAAACCGTTTTCTGATTGACTGCCCGCTGAGCCTCTCCGTAAAGCGCCAGGGCCCTGGCCTTGATGTTGGTCAGGAACCGGTGGGCGAAAATATTCTGACAAATTAACTTGTCACATTGACAACTTTACTATACAGTAGTTGCCATGGCCCGCACAAAATCAACCGGACGCACCAATCAAGTGCGTCCGTACCGTCGCCGGGCCGAGATGACCCAAGCGCAGCTAGCCGGCAACGTCGGTGTGAGCCGCCAGACCGTGGTCTCGATCGAGGCAGGTGACTACGCCCCCTCGGTGTATCTGGCGATGCGGCTGGCATCCATTTTCGACACAACGGTCGAAGCACTATTCGACGAGGAGGCAAACACGTAATGGCGACCCCAAACAGCACCTTTGATCGTACCGTGCGCTGGATCGGCAACCTGGACCACCCCCTCTACGACGACGAACGGCAGCGCCACATTTGGTACGAGGCGAGTGCCATCGCTTTTCAGGCGTCCCTATTCGGCGTTCTTGCCGTTGCCGCGGGCGCGGTGTGGATCGGGGGGCGCGAGGCCATCCCCTACACGGTGGCCTTTATCACCGTCTCATACATCAACCTGTTCATTTTCAGTGCTTACACCCGGTCGAAGCGTACGGGCTACCTTCCTGCCCGCTCTGATGCGCTGCGACCTCGCACCTTGATCTCTTTGGGCCTTGCAGTCCTCTACTTCGCCGGTGTGGCGCGGAATCTCGAATGGGCCGCGGCGTGGATTGTTTCTTTCGCCGCCATACTTGGCTTCGGCGTTGCGGCGGCCGTGCTGGCGGGTAATCGTCGTGGTCGCAACCTCGATGGCGACGAAGAACTCGGCTAGCGGATTCGGATGAAGCAGGCTGAGTCCACTGGCGTCGGAACATCGAGGGCCAGCGGGTCTATTATCGGCGTCCAGTGTTGCTCAAGCGGTGTAGACCCTTGGCACTCTGGCGCTGATGTTGGTGAGTACCTCATAGGGGATGGTCTGGGCCCAGCCGGCCACGTCTTCGACAGTCACGCTTGCCAGGCCCGACTTTCCGATCAGCACGACTTCGTCTTCATCGCCGGCGGAACCCTCGCCGATGTCGACCATGAACTGGTCCATGCACACCCGTCCGAAGATCGGAAGAGCACACGTCTGAACTCCAGTCACACTGATATATCTCGTATGCCGTCTTCTGCTTGAAAAAAAA
>CALCCX010000328.1 GCA_937900165.1 uncultured Acidimicrobiia bacterium
GGCAAGGGTGATGTCTAGGGACTGTGGAGTTATTTTTGTTTTAATGATACGGCGACCACCGAGATCTACACTCTTTCCCTACACGACGCTCTTCCGATCTTCGACGGGATTTCGTCGGTGGCTACCGGTGACATCAACGGCGATGGCTGGTCTGACCTAGTGGTAGGTGTTGCTTCGCTGCCCCTCCCGGCCGGATCAGCAATGTCAGGTGCCGGTGGAATCGCCGTGTGGCTGGGTCAGGCTGATGGCTCGCTCAAACCATGGCCAGGCGGCCTCATCCAATAGGTCGCCAACCCGTTTGCACTATCCGCCCTTGAATTGACTACCGCCGCCCGGCCTATTTGGTGAGAGGAGCAAGAAATGCCTAGAGAGGTCAGCGCCGCGTTGGAAGCACTGGCGGACGCCATGCTGAGACGCAACCGCTTCGCCCCCGAGGCGGAGCCGAGCGATCCGGAAGAGCCGCCCGCCCAAGGCGCAGTCACCAAGGATGCAGATCCTGATGGAGCTGGTGAGCCGGATTCTGGTAAGCCGCCCAAACGATTGCGCAAACGGGGAAGGGCCGTCGCCTTGCTGACCGTCCTGGCTTTGGCGACCCCGTCGTCGCCGGCTTTTGCGGCCGACGGCGATCTGGTCCCTGGTTTCGCCAACAACGGGATCGCTGTGTTCGACAACGGCGCCGGAGACCAGAGGGCGGTTGAAATTCTCGTCAATGGCGACGATGAACCGTTCCTGGTCGGGACCGAGGAAGACGCCGTGATCGTGACGAAGCTGGGCCAGGACGGCTACGTCGACAAGACATTCGGAGAGGAGGGCTTCTGGGTCCTGGACGGTCCGCTGGACTTGGGCGAGCCTTTCGAAAGTGCTTCCGCGTTGGCTGGGTCATTCGATCTGGATGGCAATATCGTATTCGCTGGAGAGTTCCGTGACGGTTCGGTGAGTTCGATGTTGGTTGGGAGGGTGACATCTGCCGGTGAGCTTGATCCGCGGTTCGGCTCACAAGGTCTCGTCGTGGTTGAGGTTGGCGGAGAGGCGATCGCTACCGATGTGGTTGTTGACGAGTTCGGCCGAGTGGTTGTCACAGGTGTCCGGCTTGCCGCAGGCACGATCGACATCGTGGCTGTGCGCCTCCTTCCGTCAGGCCTTGTCGATCCGACATTCGGCCTCAATGGGATCGCAACCGTGCCAGGGATGACGCTGGATCAGTTGGGACTTTCACCCGTCTTGGCCGTCGATAGTGAGGGCGGTGTCTTGCTGGCCGGCATCGCCACCGACTCGAGCGCCGACTCCGACACCGACTTTGCGCTGATGCGCCTCCACGAAGACGGGGAGCTTGATACGGGATTCGGCGTGGTGGTCACAGATCTCGGCGCGGGAAACAATGACTTCGTGGCCGGCATCGACATCGCACCCGATGGCGATATCGTTGTCGTGGGCTTCAGCGAGTTCACAGACGGCAACCTATTTGACCGCCAGGAGATCGCCATTGTCAGGCACCGTCGAACGGGTGTGCGTGACGCCGCCTTCTCAACGGACGGGCGCCTGCTCAGCCCTCTCACGGACATCTCTGGGGCGATGGCACTGAATATTGACGTAGCCGGAAGGATCACAGTGACTGGTGGGGGGTTCGATGGGACCGCACAGGTTGTTCTTACCGCCCGCTATCTCGCCGACGGCAGCCTCGACACTGGCTTTTCGGACGACGGATGGGTCGTGACCGAGATTCAAGGTTCCGAGTCGGCTCTGGCCTCCGGGCTGGCCACGACAGCCAACGGTGACATCATTGTGGCGGGTTACGCTGAATTCAACGGCGACGAGGATTTCCTGGCGATCCGGTACGAATCGGCACACGACCCTGTGCCTCGGGCCCCGATCGAATTCATCGACGACGACGGGTCGACATTTGAGGCAGAAATCGAAGCACTCGCCGCAGCCGGAATCACGCTCGGCTGCAATCCACCGGCCAATGACCGATTCTGCCCGGCCGATCTCGTGACGCGGGGTCAGATGGCTGCGTTCCTGGTGCGCGGGTTGGGCTATCTCGATGACGGTGGTGGTGATCTCTTTTCGGACGATGATGGTTCTGTGTTCGAGTCGGATATCGACAAGCTCGGCACTGCCGGTGTGACCAATGGATGCGAGATCGGCCGATTCTGTCCCAATGACCCTGTGACCAGAGGTCAGATGGCCGCTTTCCTGGTCAGGGCCCTCGGATACACAGATGACGGTGGTGGTGATCTGTTTTCTGATGATGATGGTTCTGTGTTCGAGTCGGATATCGACAAGCTGGGCGCGGCTGGTGTCACCATGGGGTGTGACGTGGGCCATCGCTTCTGTCCGAATGACCCTGTGACCAGAGGTCAGATGGCCGCCTTTCTCGCCAGAGCGCTCGATCTATGAGCATGCTGCGTCGGAATCGCGCTCGCCTGCCCCCATCATGGGCACAGCAAATATGGGGAGCCCCTACCGATGATTTTGGGGCCTGAGGGGAATACCTTCGAATTGGGGCAGATGTTTGTCGAGCAGCGGGAGCGTGCCTGAGATGCGCAGAGGTTATGGAATGGTGTATGTGGCGGTTCTGTTGCTGGTTGGGGGGTTGGTCGGTCCTGTGGGGGCGGCGGGCGACACGTTCGGCGACGATGACGGGTCGACCCATGAGGTGAATATCGAGCTGGTCGCAGACGCCGGGATCACCCAGGGTTGCGGTAACGGTTTGTTCTGTCCTGATGATCCGGTGACCAGGGGTCAGATGGCCTCATTTGTGGTCAGGGCGCTTGGCTATGTGGATGATGGTGGGGGCGACCTCTTCAGCGACGATGACGGTTCGCCCCATGAGGCCAACATCGACCTGTTGGCGGGGGCGGGGGTCACTTTGGGTTGCGGTACTGGCCTGTTCTGTCCCGGTGACCCGGTCACCCGTGGTCAGATGGCGTCGTTTATCGCGAGGGCCTTTCACTACGACCAGGCATCGGCTTCGGATGATTATTTCAGCGATGATGACGGTTCGATCCATGAGGCGAATATCAATCTGTTGTTCGAGGCTGGGGTAACCCAGGGGTGTTCGACAGGCCCGACGTCGTTCTGTCCGAATGATCCGGTCACTAGAGGTCAGATGGCCTCGTTCTTGGCCAGGGCGCTGAAACTGCCGTGGCCCGCGGATCAGTCAGACGATCCGGATGTGCTGCCGGAGGGCGGAGACAGCCTAGGCAACGCAGTCGAAATCGGGGACTTCAACGGTGACGGGTGGGGAGACCTCGCTTTGGGTGATTGGCGTGAGGACGGCGATGAGGGTGGAGATGGGGGTGCGGTGCGAGTTATATACGGAACAGCGGGTGGACCGACTGGTCCGACCCAGTTCCTCAATGACCCCTCCTTTGGCAGAACGCCCCAGATCAACGCATTGTTCGGTCGACTGCTGGCGGTTGGCGATTTCGACGACGATGGCTATGACGATCTCGCAATAGCGGTCACCGACCCTGCCGGTGGCAACTTTTGGAGGGTCTTGTTGGCAGTCGGCGGCCCAAGCGGGCTTACCCCTAGCGACGAAATCTATGTCGTTCCTACCAACACATCCAACATTGATGCTTTGGTCGCGGGTCAGTTCGGCAATGGATCCGCCGATGATCTTGCAATCGGACTATCGCGCGCCACCGCGAACGGTGTCTTCAGCGCCGGTTTGGTCGAGGTGATCTACGGATCTCCCACCGGCTTCTCCGCACCGGTCCAGTACCATCAGGACACCCCTGGTGTATCAGGCGTAGCGGAGTTCCAGGACCTGTTCGCTGCTTCCCTTGCAGCCGGCGATTTGACCGGAGACGGGTTCGACGAGTTGGTGGTCGGCGTAGCGCTCGAGGACCTCAACACGGCCCTGGATGAAAACGACGTAGGCGTTATCCACGTGTTCTACGGCTCGGATTCGGGTCTAGAAGTAGACAGAGCCGGGTCGCCAGAGATCATTCATCAGGCGGATCTGGGCGCCGAAAACGAGGAAGGCGACAGGTTCGGAAGCTCCATTGTCATCGGAGACTTCACGGGAGACGGCATCGGCGATCTCATCGTCGGTGTGCCCGGTGAGGGCCTGGAGACACCAGTGGCCGTCTCCGGTCGTGGCAATGTGACCATTGTGCCAGGCGGAGCGAATGGACCGGTGGAGAGCGCTGCCTTCGACTTTGATTCAGTTGCAGGGGCGGAACAGCCGCTGGACTCCAACGAACTTGGCAAACTGCTTGGGTTCGTGCCAGGTCAGCGGCCGGCCTTGGTCGTACCTCGCTCAGTTGCCAAGGATCCCGATGGAGGGGTGTTCTTACTCCGTCCTGACGCTTTGGAAGATCTGGAAACCGGACCGTTTGGCCTCGATTTCGACACCTACGACTCGATCGCGTCTGGCGATATCGATGGTGACGGAATCCTGGACCTTGCCATCGGTTCCACCGGCCTGGCGCTGGTTGACGACCCATCGGTGACCTTTGTCGGAGGCGTAGCCGTATGGCTGGGCCAGGCTGACGGTTCATTCAAACCATGGCCAGGCGGCCTCATCCAGTAGTGTCGCCGGCTCGTGACCTGCGTCGCAAGTCATGTACATATATCCCCGGCCCTCAACGCCCCTGGCGGCGGCCTCCGCCTCGGCAACGCTTCGCGTCGCCACGCATCTGGCGATGCGCCTGCGTTGTGCGTCCTTGCCAGAGACCCCGAGTCGCCGGTGAATGTGGCAGGCCCGTCGGCGTTCTCGGGGCTCTGGGGGTCGCTATAGCGACCCAGGGAACCCTGGGTACAACCCAGGGTTCGGCGAAACTGTCGCCCGCGTCCGTAGGGTAAGTTTCGGGTTTGTTTACGTGAGATATTGAACATGTTCGGGCACCTTTGCGTTGAGCCTGTGGAGACCGACTACGGAGAACATCATGGATAAAGACACCCATAACGAAACGGCTACCGCGCCAAAACGCCCGATCTACAAGCGACGAGGATTTCAGGTGCTGGCAGGCATCGTTGGTGTGGTTGGCCTAGGGGTTGGGTGGTATCTCTTTTCGCCGCTCTTTCTCAACCGGACCGTCATAGAGGAGTTCCCAACCGCTGCGGCCGCGGTCGAGGCCCCGGAAACCACGGCGACGTCCGCCGAAACCACAGCGTCGGTTGCCTCAACCGGCGAGACCGTGACCTCAACCGAAGAGACGGCTACAGACTCAGCGGTGACAACCGAGGCAGCCTCCGGCGGGGATGCCTTCGAGCCGATCGCCCTGGCCCAAGGTGAATTCGAAGGCGCTAGCGACCGCTATGAGGGCAGTGGGACCGCCACCATCTATGAGCTCGAGGATGGGTCACGCGTTCTTCGTCTCGAGAACTTCGATGTCACCAATGGGCCGGCCCTTCGGGTAATCCTTTCTCCTGCCGCGGATCCAGAGAGCAGTGCAGAGTTGATGGGATCGGGCTACCTGAATCTTGGGGACCTGAAGGGCAATCGGGGGGACCAGAATTACGACATCCCGCCAGACGCGGTGCTACCAGATGGTGAGTTCAGCATTGTCATCTACTGCGAACCCTTCAACGTCATATTCGCCACAGCAACGGTGTCCGCCTGATGCCAGGGCCGAACTATTCCATGACTCGTCGGATTCCGGCGAGTACTTGGGTTGGTGAGACCAAGGCCAGGCTTTCAACGGAGAATTGAGGCCAAGGAGCATCGAAGCCGGTGATCCGCACGATCGGAGCTTGCAGGGAGTAGATCAGTTTCTCGGCGACGGTGGCCGCTACTTCTGCGGCCATCCCTGCCGAGCGGGGCGGTTCTTGGACAAGGACCAGCCGCCCCGTCTTGGCGACCGATTCGAGCACAGTCTCTTCGTCCCATGGCCACAATGTACGGAGGTCGATGATCTCGGCGTCGATGCCCTCTCCCGCGGCCAGATCAGTGGCCTCCAGAGAAACGGGGACCATGCCGCCATACGTCACGAGGGTGAGGTCGCTGCCCTGCCGACGAATCCTGGCACGTCCGATCGGCAATGTGTAGTGATCCGTTGGGACCTGTTCGCGTGAGGACCGGTACAGCACCTTGGGCTCCAGAAACAGCACCGGATCGTGCCCTTCCAGAGCCGCGGCCAGAAGACCTTTTGCGTCGGTTGGAGTGGAAGGCACAATGACTACGAGTCCAGAGGCATGGGCAAAATAGGCTTCAGGACTGTCGCTATGGAATTCGGCTGCTCCGGTACCGGCGCCGTTTGGCCAGCGCACGACGATCGGCATTTCCAGGTTTGAGCGGGTCCTGGCCCGCATTCGGCCGAGATGGCTGATGATCTGATCGAAAGCCGGATATACGAATCCGTCGAACTGGATCTCGGCGACTGGCCGTCCACCCGCAATTGCCATGCCGACGGACGCTCCGATGATTCCTGCCTCATCCAAAGGAGTGTCGATGACCCGTTCGTCTCCGAATCTTTCAATCAGGCCTTTGGTGATCCTGAACACGCCGCCGGCAGTGCCGACATCTTCCCCCAGGATCACAGTCTCTTCCCGCTCCTCCATCGCATGCGTCAGAGCGGCAGTGATCGCCTGGGCCATCGTCCAATTCGAGGTGGCGCCAGACGGCAGCTCGTCATGACCGATCTCCCAGACTTCGTTCGGATCGAAGACCGTTGGCTCTTCGCCATGGTCTGCTTGAGATTGGTGTAGCTGGGAGATCAAGGCCGGCGGAATGCGGTGATAGACATGCCGGACGATTACGTCGCGAGACGGTTGGTCCCGAGCCTCTACCTCCTCGATGGCGGTTGCGATCCGCCTGCCGATGTCGTCTTCGATCTCCGTATCCAGATCCGGTGACCACAGATCGCGACTCCGAAGGAACTTCGTATACCGGTCCAATGGGTCGCGGCGGCGCCATTCGTCTTCCGCTTCAGCTGTTCGGTAGAGGCGTGGATCATCTGCCGTGGCGTGAGGGCCGTAGCGATAGGTGAGTGCCTCAATGAAGGTGGGTCCTTGTCCTGACCTCGCATTTTCGACCGCCTGGAAAGCCGCCGAATAGACGGCCAACACGTCCATCCCGTCCACTCGAACGCCTGGCATGCCATAGCCGATGGCCTTGTCGGCCAGGGTTGGAGCGGCCGTCTGTTTGCTCAGTGGTACAGAGATCGCCCACAGGTTGTTAGAGCAGATGAACACGGTGGGCGTCTTCCATACGCCAGCAAAGTTCATCCCAGAGTGAAAATCGCCCTCAGAAGTTGCTCCATCACCCACGTAGGCCATGGTCACGATGTCTTCGCCCGCCAGGCGGGCTGCGTAGCCGTGTCCGACCGCGTGGGGTAGCTGGGTCGCAAGTGGCACGGTGTTGATGTTCATGCGGAATTTGCGGACATCCCAGTTCTCGTTTGGAAGTCCCCGCCAGAACGACATGATGACTTCGAGCGGCATGCCTCTGGCGATTTGGACACCGTGTTCTCGGTAACTCGGATACACCCAGTCGCGATCGGTGAGGGCAAACC
>CALCCX010000329.1 GCA_937900165.1 uncultured Acidimicrobiia bacterium
TATGTTTGTTGTATTTTTTTTTTCAAGCAGAAGACGGCATACGAGATATATCAGTGTGACTGGAGTTCAGACGTGTGCTCTTCCGATCTGCGAAGTGTAGGAGGTGGTGATCGATTGTGGTTTCGCCAACAGGCGGTCAGGAGGTTTGCACCGCGTTGACTATTTCCGGTAGGCGCTTGGCCAGCAGGCGGGAAGAAACCCACGTACCGGCAACGTAGAACCCCGCGCCCCAAACGAGAGATCCGATCACAAAAATCAGTTGCCAGTGAAGGGCGCTGACGCCGAACACAGTAATGAGGGTGAAGGCCGTGGCCGGCGGAATCATCAGAGCGCCGATCAGCGCGAAAGCCACCATTTGGGAACCGAGGGCCAAGCAGCCCTGTTCAGATGCCTGGGCGAACAGGTCGCCTCCTGGAGGGGGCAACCGGAGCGGAGTGACAACTGAGACGAAGTTGCCGACCGCCAGCTGACACATGATTGCTGTCGCGAGTAGCGGGGGTATGTAGATCATGAAACGCCAACCATTGGTCACAGTGGCGAAGATCAGCGCCAGCACGATTGCCTCTGTGGCCAGAGCGATTGCGGTGGCGAGGTTCTTGCCGACCAATAGTTGGACGGGTTTGATCGGCAACGCGAACAGATAGGAGGCGGCCTTGCGCTCCCAGCCGAATTGGTTCAGGGCGATAGGGAGGCCGATGAAGAGGACGACGGCCGGAGCGGTCAGAGTGAACTCCGCAGAGTCTTCGAGCGAAGAAAGCTGGGCCGATCCGAGGAACATCGAAGCGGCCAGGACTCCAAGCAGCACCACTCCACCGGTCCAAACCATTCGCATGCGCGGATCGCGCCAATAGAACCGGAGTTCCTTTGACGCGACTATTCCGATGATTGACCAGCCGAACGGTTTGGACAGTCGCCAAGATCGGCTCTTGCTTTCCTTGATGGGGGCTTCTGGCACCGTTACCAGGCGGCGGATGGCGAGGCTCCAGAAATGCCCGAGCACGAAGATCCAACCGGTCGCCACCGCAAGGGCAAGAAGGGCGCGCCCGAAGTCGCCGGTTGAAGAAGCGACTATCGCCTGCTGGGCGCTAACTGTTGGGAGGAGCCACGAGATCGCGGACAGGGGGTATTCAATTGCAGCTCCCTCTAGTCCGAGCTCGCCGATCGCCCTGGCGATGGTCTGTTGTAGACCGAATGCCGCGAACCCGATTAGGGCGATGATCCCGAACGCGTAGTCGCGCCCTCTTCTGGACCTCAATATCAGTGTCACAACCGCCGAGAACGCCTGGGTTCCGATCACGAGGTGCGCCAGCATCAAGAGGGAACCGACTATCGCTATCGGGGTTCCGGCCGGCGTGATGAAGAGAGACAGGTTCACTCCGAGCAGCGCAAGGGGGATCAGGATCGGTGGAGTGACGACTCCGGCCCCTATCAGGCCTCCGATGAGGGTCCTTTTTCCAACAGGTAAAAGTGCAAACTTTGAAGGGTCGAGTGATTCGTCGACCGGAAACAGCATGACCGGCAAAGTGGACCACGCCAACCAAGCAACCAGAGCACCCCACATGGCGAACTCACCCAGTGCTTCGACTCCGAGGCTTCGCGAAGCTCGAAGATAGGTTTCTCCAACCCAATACGCGCCGTATCCGAGGAACCCCATCAGGATCGGAAGGCCGATTCGACGCTGCCGATCGTGACGGATGCCGTTGATCAGCAGTCGCCATTTCAGCCAGACGAAGCGTTTAGCCATTCCAAACCCGTGTCAGATTCCGAGGCGCCCACAGCCTTGAAGAACGCGTCCTCGATCGAACTTACCCCATATTCGACCCGCAACTCCTCCGGAGAGGCTTCCACTTGGAGTTCTCCGTCGACCATGATCCCGATTCGCGTGCACAGGCGCTCGACGAGGTCCATGACGTGCGACGAGAAGATCACGGTCGATCCACTCGCCGTATACCTCTGCAGCAGGTTCCTGATGAGTCGTGCCGAGATCGCGTCCACGCCCTCAAACGGCTCGTCCAGGAAGAGGACCGGAGGGGCGTGGATAACCGCAGCGGCCAACGCGACCTTCTTTCTCATACCACGCGAATAATCGGCGATCAGGCGCCCGGAGGCATCTGAAAGGGCCAATAGGTCCAGTAGCTCATCGCGGCGTTCTCGGGCCTGGCCCTCTGGCAGGCCGTGCACCGCCGAGGTGAAGTCCAGGAGTTCAGACCCCGTCAGGCGTTCGTAGAGGTTGAATTCTTCCGGCAGCACTCCGATTAGTCGTCTGGCCTCGACCGGGTTCTTCCAAACATCGAGGGATCCGATGCCTGCTGAGCCTTCAGTCGGTCGCAGCAGGCCCACCATCATCTTGATCGTCGTGGTTTTGCCTGCTCCGTTGGGCCCGAGAAGTCCGTAGAACTCGCCAGAAGCGATCGATAGGTCGACCCCTTTGACGGCTTCGGTCTTACCGAAGCGTCTGACAAGGCCTTTCGCCCATACCGCAGGCTGAGATTCAAACGTCACGTGGTTCCAAACATCAAAACTAGAGCTCCCTCTCGGTTCGTCAGTCTCTCACGAATCCCAAAGCGATTTGTCGGCAACCTCGTGGCAACAACATCTGTCCCCCCGTGCGGGCGAACACGGCAAGTTCTCATGGCGACTATCTGTCCCCGTGCGGGCGAACCCGGGCGAGTTCTTGCTCGGTGGGTTGGACTTGGAGCAGGTTCTCATGGTGGGCACCGCCCCCTCCGCCTCGGCCAACGGAGTTGTCCGAGCCACCTCCCCCAGAAGTACGGCTCGTACCTCGCCATACGGGGGAGGAGATGTGGGGTGACCTCTTTCGCAACATTGAGCTTGACCGATACCCGCCAGGTCGTGCTGTGGCTGCCGTTCGCTTCGCTCACTAACAGAGTTTGCTTCGCAAACTCTCGCTGGAGTGTGACTGGCTACTGTTCGGGGGGTGGAATATCAGGCTCTCTATCGCAAATATCGGCCCCAACTATTCGGGGAGGTGGTCGGCCAGGGTCATGTGACCGAAACGTTGCGGCGGGAGGTCGCCGAGGGCAAGGTGGCGCATGCGTATCTGTTTGCCGGTCCGCGTGGGACTGGCAAGACGACCAGTGCCCGGATTCTCGCCAAGGCGTTGAATTGTGTTGATCGCTCTGATGCCGGTGAGCCTTGCAACGTTTGTGACTCGTGTGTGGCGGTCACTGCCGGTACCTCAATGGACGTCGTCGAGCTGGATGCCGCTTCGCACAACAAAGTCGAGGATGTCAGGGACATCAGGGTGAGTGTTTCGACGGTGGCGTCGGTTGGCGGGGCGAAACGAGTGTTCATCCTCGATGAGGCCCACATGCTCACCAAGGCAGCCGGGAACGCCCTGTTGAAGACCCTCGAAGAACCGCCAGAGCACGTGCACTTCGTCCTGGCGACAACAGAGCCATACAAATTGCTCGACACCATCCGATCCCGGTCACAACGATTCGACTTCCAGCCCTTGTCAATCGAAGTGTTGGCGACACATCTCGAGACGATCTGCGATTTAGAGGGGTTTGAGGTCGAGGCGGGGTCATTGTTGGTAGTCGCCAGGCACGCCATGGGCTCGGCAAGAGATGCCCTCAGTCTCCTGGAACAGGTCGCCGCGCTCGGATCCGGAAGTGTGGATGACGCGGGGGTGAGAAGAGCCCTGGGTTTGGCTGGGCGCGACGCCTACTTGCGAATCGCCAATGCGATCGCGGCGAACGATGCGCCTGACGGGTTGAGATTGGTTGCCGAACTGGCCGGGAGCGGCGTCGATCTACGCCAGTTTGTTGGCGATGCCATCAGCTTCTTCCGCGGTGTCTTCCTGACTCAATACGGACAAGACATCGAGTTGGTCGTCGACGAGCCCCCTGACGTAGTCAAGGATTGGCGCACGGTTGGTGGTGTCCTCGAGCCTGCCCAGGTGTTGCGGGCTATCGATTTGTTGAGCGAGGCGCTCTTGAAACTACGGGAAGGTAGAGAGGAACGCCTGATGCTCGAGTTGTCGATGCTCAAGCTGACCAGACCTGAGGTGAGCGACGATCCCGCTGCGCTTTCTGCCAGGATCGCCAAGCTCGAGCAGGCCACACCGCACGCAGGGGCGCAAAAGGTCCAAGAGGCCGAAGCAGTGGCGGACCGCGATCAGGGCGATTCTTCCGGCACGACCCCAGTCGTCACGGATCCAAAGGCCGAGGGGACGGACGCACCTGCGTCGGTCCGAGAGGCCGACGTCGAAGAAGCGGGAGCCCTGCGAACCGAGGAACCGACCGATGCCATGGAGTTGGAGGCCGATGTCTCTGCCGCCGATCTCGAAGACGGGTCGCCTTCGGCGGTGCCCACCAGTGCGGACCTGGACCGGATATGGCCCCAGCTGGTGGCCGCAGTTCGGGAACTCGGGGCCCGGCGTGAAGCTGTCTTTCGGGAATCGTCACCGGACGGGGTCGAAGGGTCGACGGTGGTTCTCACCGTGCCTGCCCATCTCGAATTCCATCTCGAGCAACTCACCTCTGACAAGGAGCTCCGCACCTTCGTTACGGATCGAGCCTCCGCGCTCCTCGGTTCATTGGTGGAGGTTGAATTCAGGATCGCAGGCGACGCCACCGATGCGACCGATCGATCGGACAGGCCCGGCTCCGAGGCCGACGACGACGAGCCCATCCCAGACAAGGGCACCCTTCTGGAGGCACCTGGATCCGGTACCGATCCCGTTTCGCTCTTGGCTGCCGAACTAGGCGCTGAGGTGGTGGACGACCCGGACGCCGACCCGATTGCATGAGATCGATGCGAACCGAACGGCTGTTGCTGCGCCGTTGGCAAGAATCCGACCTCGAGCCGTTTGCGACCATGAACGCCGACCCGCAAGTGATGGGGTTCTTCTCATCAACGCTGCCAAGAGATGAATCCGACACCTTCGTCCAGCGGATCGAGAAGAACTTCGTCGAAAATGGTTTCGGTTTGTGGGCGGTGGAAGCTCCTGACGGGTTCATAGGGTTTGTTGGTCTGTGGCCGGCGGGCCACACGATCGAGGGCGCAGAATCGGTCGAGATCGGCTGGCGTCTGGCTTCGAGGGCCTGGGGCAAGGGTTATGCGACCGAGGCTGCCTTGGCGGCGCGCGACGATGGCTTCGGTCGTCTAGGGCTATCCGAACTCGTCTCCATGACCTCGGCGATCAACTGGCCGTCCCGGGCCGTCATGGAACGGATTGGCATGCAGCACTATCCGGCTGACGATTTTATTCACCCCAACCTTCCGGCTGATCACCGGCTGAGTCCGTGTGTGATGTATCGCATGGCCCGTCCTGGCCGTCCCCCTGAACAGCCGGTTGAGATCAGCTACTGAGTTCGATCAGTTTGCTCATTGTCCTCCAGGTTCGGGTCGTCGCCACCTGGCCGAGTGTCTTTTCCCAGAAGGCGTTGTTCATCTGCATCTCGGCCTGACCGTTCGGACAGTGGACGTGCACACTTCTGCCCACAGTTACGAACGATTCGGGGAGGTAGGCGGCCCGGTCGACGGCTTCGATGAGATCGGGGTCTGGCGGGCCGTCCAGAACGGTGACGATGAGATGTTTGGGATCGCCGATCTGGTCGAGCAGTGGACTGTCCGACGCAACGTTTCTGAGTTCCGAGCGCCCAATCACGACGACAGAGACTTCGAACCCGAACCGATCAGCGATGGCCTTGCTGATCTGGAGCGTGAGTGCCGCCTCGTCCGACGTGGCGCTATCGAACGTGACGTTGCCGCTGACGATGTAGGTCTTCACGTTCTGGTGGCCGAGTTCGGTGAAGAGATCGCGCAGATCAGCCATGGCGATGCGTTTGGCCTTGCCGACGTTGATACCTCGTAGCAGGGCGATCATTTGATGCATCGGCTGAGCGTAGGTCGAACCGCCTCGCTGGGGTACTCTTTGTGCCATGGAAGGTGACATGCGCAAGTTGATGGAACAAGCCGCCCAGATGCAAAGCCAGCTCATGGCTGCTCAGGAGGAGATGGCTTCCAAGGAGTTCGAGGGCACCGCCGGCGGTGGGGTCGTCAAGGCGGTGGTCAGCGGCGGAGGTGACCTTCGTTCTGTCACGATCGACCCGTCCGTGATCGATCCTGCAGATCCGGAAATGCTCGGCGACTTGGTTGTGGCGGCCGTCAATCAGGCCAACAAGACCGCCAAGGATGCGGGTCAGGACCAGATGGGCGGCATTGCCGGCGGGCTCGACCTCGGTGGCCTGCTGGGCTGATGTTCGAAGGTCCGGTCCAACGCCTCATCGATGAGCTCAGCCGTCTGCCAGGTATCGGTCAACGCTCTGCCCAACGGCTTGCTTTCCACTTGCTGAATATCGAAAAGACCGACGCAGTCCGCCTGGCCCAGGCGATCATCGACCTGCGCGAACAGGTCGGCGTCTGTCAGAGGTGTTTCAATGTCACCGCAGGAGAGGAATGCTCAATCTGTCGCGATCTGCGCCGGGACACCGCCATCGTCTGCGTGGTGGAGCGGGCCCAGGACATCGCGGTCATTGAGCGAACCCAGGAGTTCAAGGGCCGATATCACGTCCTGGGTGGGTCCCTTTCGCCGATCGAGGGGGTCGGTCCCAGCCAACTCCACATTGAGGAGTTGAGACGCCGGATTCCGGACGAGGTCATCGAGGAACTGATCATTGCCACCAACCCGACGATTGAGGGCGACACCACTGCCATGTATCTGGCCCGCGAACTCAAGCCGCTGGGCGTCAAGGTCACCCGCCTGGCCAGCGGCCTGCCGGTCGGCGGCGACATGGACTACGCGGACGAACTGACCCTCGGCAGAGCCCTCAGCGGCCGCTTGGAACTCTGATCACGGGTCTATGAAGATTGGTGGCCCGAACAGTTCACCCTGGAGAAAATATGCAAGATCGCCGTCTGTTGGGAAGCGTTCAACCTCGCCGTCTGGCGTGATGACCTGGATCGCCTCCGGGTCGGAGTCCTCTCGGAGCCCAAGCCAGACCGAGATCGCTTCATCGTAGGTGAACACTTCGATGGGACCGCCGCCAGGGCCAATGATGACGATCGGCACCTGGGTGGCGATATCGGCGAATGGCTCGACTGCGACTGGATGAACCGCTGTGAACGTCTGCCCGCCGTAGCGGACGCGGTTCTCGAGGCTGGCTGCGAACGCGATCATCGCCACCACGGCCAGTACGTTGGTAAGCATCACCAGACTCTTTCTCCATCCGCTGAAGGTCCGACGCCCGAGTTGCACGGAGATCACGATGAACGCGATCAGGGTGGGCACTGCCAGAACGCCCGGGAGAACTCTGGGCATCGGGATCGAGGCAATCCACAATATGCGGCCCCATTGTGGGGTGACCAGCCATTCGAGGTAGAAGGTCAGTACGAATGCGACGAGATAGAGATCGGAAGAGCACACGTCTGAACTCCAGTCACACTGATATATCTCGTATGCCGTCTTCTGCTTGAAAAAAAAAAACAACACCTACC
>CALCCX010000330.1 GCA_937900165.1 uncultured Acidimicrobiia bacterium
GGTGGGTAGGCGGAAGTAGTGGTGGAAAGAGTGGGTGGAGGGGGGGGGGGGGTGGTGGTGGGGGGGGGGGGGGGTGTGGTGGGTGTTTTTTTTTTTTTCAAGCAGAAGACGGCATACGAGATATATCAGTGTGACTGGAGTTCAGACGTGTGCTCTTCCGATCTGATCGAGCCGAGTCTTGATTTCGACTCCGTCGCCAACGCCACGAACGAAACCTTGGGATTCCTCGTCGAGAACGACGGCCAGAGCATCGTCTTCATAGTCCAGGACGCGAATGGCTACTGGTGGTGCATCGCCGATGATGTGCGGGCGGGCGGCGGCACCTCCTATGGGTTGGCCGAAAATGCGTTCGAGATTGATACGCTCGAAGAATGCTCGGGTTCGAGCTGGTGAACGCGAAACGATCTCTCAGGCCACCCCGCCATCTATGAGGATGGGTAATCGGCAGCTACCTGTGGATGATTGTGATCAGCACCCTGCGTTGTGACCGCGTGGCCATATGTGCAACCGTTGGGGCCAGGCAGAGAGCAAAGACACCAATGAACATCGCCGCCGCCGGTTCGCTGAGGCCGGACCCGATGATCGGGGCGACTATTGCAGCAGTGAACGCGATCGAGCCGATCGCCGCATATCGGAGCCATCGGGTTGCGCCCGGCGACCATCGGCCTTGCCGCAGGTGCTGAGCGGCGAATCCGACCATCGCCAGCCCTCCACCGAACCCGAGTAGTGAGCCCGCCAGGACGCCGGTCAATGTGCCGCCCACGAGGAAGGTCTGAAGGTTCGTGGGCCAGTCCGGTCCCGGCCATGTGACGACCCCGGTATCGATCGAAATCACTACGAAGACGCCCATGAACATCATCGGGCCGAGCACGCCACCTACCGCTGCGGTGAGCAGTGTCCATCGAAGCCAGAGCTTCAGTCCGAGCACCATGGTCCGTATCCGATCCTTCGGGCCCCTGTCCGCCCGCTCAGCGTCTGCAAGGAGCGTACTGGTCAGGTCTGCACTAGCGGCAGAATTTGGTGTCATGGCGTTGACGCGAACCGTCGGCCATCATTTCACGTCGCCATCGAGTCGGCCATCTCAGCAGTCGGCGAGGGCACCGAGTGCTCGGCAGATCTCAATGAGCGTGGTCAGTGGGGTCATTGATCCCAATCTCTCGGTCATGAAGGTCTTTCGAATCGGCTGGAGGTTGCCGAAGATGGCCACGCATCGGTCAGGTAGCCCGGAGTCGGAGTCCAAGGGAACCTCGGTCGGAATCCCACGAACGGTTCGGGTTGACGGGGCTATCAGGATCCATGGCGTTGAAGTTGGTGGCCCCCGTGGGCGGGACGCGCTTCTTGGTCGCTGGCTCTTGTCAACGGAGGGCTGGCTCGTCGTCAGATTCGGAGGGCATCTGCGAGGGACTTCGCGGCGATCGCTTCGATGTTGTCGCCGAGCGGGAACGAGTGTTGTCCTGCATGGATCACGAATGCCCGATCGAGTCGGAGTGTCTCGATTGCCGATCGCATTGATTTAGTGATCTTGGGTGTTGCGGTTCTCTTGATCTCAAAGCCGAGGCGTTGACCATTGTGGATGAGAAACAGGTCGATTTCTGCCCCTGCGTGAGTTGCCCAGAAGAACAAGTCTCTGGGGGCGGCTTTCAGATTCGCGGAGACCTCTGAGATCATCAGAGATTCCCACGAATAGCCAACGATCGGGTGGGAGAGCACCGCTGTGAGATCCGCAAGATCGAGGAGACTGTGGAGGAGCCCTGTGTCGACGATGTAGACCTTTGGCGACTTGACCTGCCGCTTTTTCACGTTCTCGTACCAAGGCTGGAGCTGGCGTATCACGAGGGCGGACGTCAGCGTGTCGAGATACCTGCGCATGAGAAAGTCCGAAATACCGAATGCCGCACCGAACGCGGCGCCGTTCCAGGTGGTGCCGTGGCTATGGGCCAGCATGGTCCAGAAGCGGCGCATGGCTTGGGAAGGCACGGTGATACCGAGTTGGGGTAGATCTCGTTCCAAGAATGTTCGGGTGAAGTTGTTCCTCCACTCAAACGACGCTGCATCGCTGTCGGCGACGAACGAGCGGGGAAAGCCGCCGCGGTTCCACAGATGGTCCAGGGAGTCGATACCCACCTCGTCGGCGGATAGAGGGGGAAGATCGAGGAAGGCTATCCGCCCCGCCAGTGTTTCCGATGATTGGCCCAACAATTGCCCTGATGCGCTGCCGAGCACTAGGAAGGTGGCTGTGTTGTCGGGTCGATCGACCAGTACGCGCAACACTGTGAAAATCTCGGGTAGTCGTTGGATTTCGTCGAGGACGATCAGCCCAGTCAGTGGAGCGAGGGCCAACTCCGGTTCTTGGAGACGCACGAGGTCGCTGGGCAATTCCAGATCGAAGTGGTGCACTGGGCCGTGCCGGCCTCCGGCGACTTGGCGGGCGAGCGTGGTCTTGCCCACCTGGCGGGGTCCGAGAATACCTACCACTGGATGGCGATCCAGTAGCCCGGACAGGCGACGGAGGTGGGAATCCCTGGGTATCATTGCCACATCATACTGGAAAAATCGGAATTCGATTCGGTTTTTTCGATGATAGCGTGCAAAAGATCACGGGCTTTACGACTTTCCTAGTTCCCTCTTGGTGATCGGGGCACGAGTTCCTTGTCACCACGTTCAACATCCGACGGCATCGTCCCATACTTGGCTCAAGGCCCATCTCCTTTTGAGATGGGCCTTGGTGGGAAGTTGCGCACGTTTGGGATAACACCGCCGACTTTGCCCTCACGATGAACGTGTACGGCGGTGCTTCGTCGACGGATCTGGACTGCACCGGGGTCTTGAGCATTCGCTGCAAATGAGGAAGGCCCCCACATGAGCAGGGGCCTTCCTCATTTTGTTGCTGTCGATTTGGCCTACGGAAGCTCGACTGGGCAGTCGGTGCCGCCTTCGCAGATGATCCGGCCTTGGATGGTCGGATTGATGGTCCCGAGACCAGCGATGTAGCCGGCAACAACTGCATCCATGAATTCACGGCTGGCTGCCCTGTCGATGGTCACGGGATAGCCATCGCCACCGCTCGCCATGAAGTCGTTCATCGCAACTGAGTACGTGGTCCCTGACGTCAGGTCGACGTCTGCACCGGTACACGTACCGTCTTCTGCCTGAATCACCGCACCGGTCACGCGGCTCCCGGCGGCCTGGGAGATGTCGTAGGTCACGCATAGACCTGACACCTGAGCGAACCGCCCACTGACATCAGGCATGGACGACACACCGTTTTCCAGGTGATCCTTCAGCTCGGCCCCGGTCATGTCGACCGTGACCACGACGTTGCCGAACGGAAGGACCGTGAGGATCTGGCCGTCGGTGATGTCGTACGGCGCACCACTCTGGTGCGCACAGAAGTCGGCATCGAGGTCGACGTCTGGGCAAGTCAGATCCGCCCGGAGACCGCCGGAGTTGGTGATCGCAAAGTCGGTCTCGTAGGTGATCCGCATTGCGTCGGTGACGACATTTCCTACAAGGGATTCGCAGGTCCGGCCTGCGTCCTGACCGCAGGAGTCTGACCGTGGGATGAACACCTCTGACGTCCCGACGACGTTGGAGAGGAGCACGTCCAACTCGGCGCGCAGCGGATCGAGCAACGCGACGATGGCAGGATCGGGCGTCACGTCGGCGCTTACCGGCTCACCGAATTCGATCGTCACATCCCCGACGTCTGCCTTGATGTTCCCTTGCCTGTTCTCGTTGAGTTCAACCCCCATGGTCACTCTGGCATAGGTCCGCCCCCGGCTCTCGTTCTGAACGACTGGTATGCCGTTTACCTCACCGGAGTATTGGACACCGGTGTGGTCGCCGAGGATCAGATCGATGCCCTGCACAGCATTCGCCAGGTCGATGATCGGACCTTGCGGATCGCCGTTTTCGTCAAACGACGTGACTCCCATATGGGCAATGACGACGAAAACCTGGGCGCCTTCCTTCCTGGCCTGTTCCCGGGCTCGCTTGACCGACCTCGCAGGGTCGAGCGGCACGATCGTGCCGAAACTGTCCGGGAACACCAGGGTCGGCGCCTCAGGGTTCGTTATTCCGATCACTGCGACCTTGACGCCGTCCATGTCGAATATCCGATACGGATCGACGCCGTCGAGTTCACGGTCCACGTTCCTCAAGTTTGCGGACACATATGGGAACTCCGCGATGTCGATCATCTCTTGGAGATGGTCGACTCCTTTGTCGAAGTTGTGATTCCCGAGGGTGTCGATATCGAAGCCCATGAGGTTCATGGCCTCAACGGTCGGTTCCTCATTGAAGAACGACGACAGCGGCGGAGTAGCGCCGAAGGCGTCACCGGCTGTCAGGGTCAGCGTATTGGGGTTGTTGGCCCGCTCCTGTTGGAAGTAGGTCGATAGTTCGGCCGCGCCCCCAAAGGTGCCCTCACCGAACACAAACAGCGGATCGAGCTGTCCGTGGAAATCGGAGATCGTCAGGAGCTGAAGCTCGACTGTTTCCGGTTCCGGCCGTTGGTCGCCCGCTTGCACGGGTGCGCTTACCACCAGCACGGATGCTGCCAACAGCGCAATGCTCATCAACAGCCTGAAAGGTCTCTTTTTCCCTCGCAATTCGTACTCCTCCTTCGGTGATCGCTCGTATCGCGACCACGTACAGTTTCCCCCGGCGTGAGCAAACCTAGCAACTGATGGCACGGTTTGGCAGGTCAGTCGCGCTCAGAGTGGGTTTTTGACCAAGCGGGGCGAGTTTCGCCTATTAGCCTGGATCCACCGACTTAGGGAGGCGAGTCGCCCGGTGGGGCATGCTGCTAGCGATATTCTGGGTTGTCTCGGCTTTCACCATTTGTTAGAGGGGCCAGGCCTGAGAAATCCTTGCCATGACTGGCGAGGCGGGCGGGGAGCCAATCCGTGCGGTGGATCTAGGCTTCGGGAAGCAGCTGGCGGATCACGTCGAGGGCCGTGTACGACTCGGCTCCTGGAGCCAGGAACCTCGCCACGTTGGCCACCTCGTCGCCGGAAGTGACCAGAGTGGGTTCGATCTCGCCGTTTTTTTGCACCTGAGGTAGCCCAATGTTTGCCATGAGCGCGGTGCAGAGACATTTTCGGCCGACGGTGTCCTCAATCGCCCCGCCCTTGCGTAAGAAGTCCTCGACCGGTTCGGATGGACAACGCCACCCCATCCGACCGTCTTCCCTCCGATAGGCAGTGCGCAAATATCCGAGGTCACACGAGCGAAGTCTCCTGGCGTACACATCCGCGTCCGACAGCGTGTCGTCCACGACCACGACCTTGAAAGGAAAGCCAGAGGGCGAGGCAACCGGATCCGTGAAGACCTTTGCCTTGGACTCTCGACTGAGCTCCAGAACCTGGCGCTTGACTTCAGGCGCGAACCCTGATTCCTCGCAATAAGCGAACGGTGTACCAACCTGAACGCCAGTAGCACCTGTATCCAACGCTTCGCGGATTCGGTCTGGATGTGAGTACCCGCCGGCCAACCAAAAGGGCAGTCCGACCCCTTTGATGACTTCGAGATCTGGAACATCTCGCTCGCCGTAGATCGGCTCACCCGCGGCGTCGACCTGCAATTTGCCTCGAGGTGGAGCGTTGTGACCTCCGGCGGTTGGGTACTCGACGATGAATCCGTCGACCGGGACTTCTATCTTGCGAGCGAGCATCACTGCGAGAACATGAGAAGAGATGATTGCCAGAAATGCGGGTCGCTTGACCGTGGAGACGGCGTCTTCCATCACACCGGCGGGATCGAAATGGGCGACGAAATTGTCATCTCGTTCTGCGCCTTTTACATCGAGCTTGAGTTCGACCGCATCGCCCTTGGCGAGTTTGTCGAGGATCGCAGGAATGGCCCTCGGAATCCCGGCACCCATCAACATGTAGTCGACGCCTGCCAACATCGCGCCATAGATCGATGACAGGGTTGGCGCCTGCAACTTCTCGAGATAGTTGATCCCGACCAGCCCGGCGTGGCCCTCTCTGGCCAGATAGACCTCGACGAAATTGGCCGCAACGATCAAATCTTCGAGATTGCGAGAAGGTTTGTCCCGCTTGGTCGACGTCAGCTTGAATCTCTGGTCGGCTTCCTTGCCGCCCTCGATGAAGTAGCGGGCAAGGATGCGGTCCGCCACGCCTGGAACGGGAAATGCGGCCAGGGCGCGCCTGGTGTGCCCGCCCGGATCGCCAGACTCGAGGCGCCTCGCCATCACCGTATCGAGGCAAATGCCGGAAACGACACCGAGGTGTCCTGCCTGGGAAACGGCCTTGGCCAAGCGCCAATCTGAGACGCCGATACCCATGCCGCCTTGAATCAGGACTGGCAACTCGTGGTCGGTTGTGGACAGCATATGGGGCCTCCGCCGGCAACAACTGTTGCCCGCCTGGATGCTCGGTTCCCTGATGATGGCACGACCGGGGGCTTTTGCCGATCCAGAATGGATGTGCGCCTCCTGGCCCAGTTGCCCGCCAGCAGCCCAGGTTGGCTACATTCGATATTTCTATGGGAGGCGAGATGAAATCTCAGTACCGGGTGGTTGTGGTCGGTGGTGGCGTCGTCGGTGCGAGCGTGCTGTATCACCTCGCGAAATTGGGCTGGACGGAGGTCGCGATCGTTGAGCGTGAAGTTCTGACCGCCGGCTCGAGTTGGCATGCGGCCGGCGGGTTTCACGCACTCAACGCCGACCCGAATATCGCCTCGTTGCAGGCCTACACGATCGATTTGCTGGCCGATATCCAAGAGGAGTCAGGCCAGGATGTGGGCCTGCACATGACTGGTGGTATCTCCGTGGCATCGTCGCCAGAGCGCTGGGAGTGGTTGCAGGCGGCCTTTCGAGTGTTCCAATCGACCGGTATCGATGATGTGAGGCTGATCGGGCCAGACGAGATCAAGGAGCGGTGTCCGATCGTCAGCGTGCATGATGTGTTGGGCGGTCTGTGGGCGGATCGCCACGGCCACATCGACCCTTCGGCGGTTGTGCACGCCTACGCAAAGGCGGCCAGACTCCGAGGCGCCGACGTGATAGAACACAACCGGGTCGTCGATCTCAACCCGCGACCAGACGGATCCTGGGACGTGGTGACCGAACAGGGAACCATCGTCGCCGAGCATGTGGTAAACGCAGGCGGCCTGTGGGCCAAACAAGTTGGGCGTATGGCGGGGGTGGAGCTCCCGGTGTCGCCCCTGGAACACCATTTTCTGATCACGGAGGCGATTCCGGAGATCGAGGCGCTCGACTTCGAGGTTCCGATGATCGTTGACCTCGAAGGCTTCACTTATAGCCGCCAGGAGCTCAATGGTCTGCTGATCGGGATCTACGAACTTCAACACAAACACTGGAACATGGACGGCGCGCCCTGGAACTACGGGCTCGAATTGATTCCGCCAGACCTCGATCGCATCACCGACGAGCTGGCCTTCGCCATGTCCCGTTTCCCGGCCCTCGAAAACGTCGGCATCAGCCGCTGGGTCAACGGCGCTTTCACTTTCTCGCCAGATGGGAATCCGCTCGTTGGTCCGGTTCCAGGCTTGCGCAACTACTGGTCTGCGTGTGCCGTCATGGCCGGCTTCCTGCAGGGGGGTGGGGTGGGCAAGGCACTGTCGGAGTGGATCGTCGATGGTGAGCCGGAGGAAGACGTGTTTGGAATGGACGTGGCCCGGTTCGGTCCGTACGCGGAGAACCGTGAATACATCCGCCAGATGACCGGGCAGTTCTACTCGCGTCGTTTCGTAATGGACTACCCCAACGAGCAACTCTGGGGAGGCAGGCCGCTACGGGTGCCCCCTGCCTATGACGCCATGACCGAAGCGGGTGCGCAGTGGGGCGTTTCGTGGGGTCTCGAAGCTCCGATCTTTTTTGCCCCGAAGTCTTTTGAAGAGATACCGACCCTGCGACGGTCCAACGCCTTTGACATCGTTGGGGAGGAATGTCGCAGAGTGCGTTCGGATGTCGGCATTCTCGACATCTCCAGTTTCTCTCGATATGAGGTGACTGGACCGGGTGCCGAGCAATGGCTGGACAGGCTCATGTCGACCAAGTTGCCTGCCCCTGGCCAGGTCAAGCTGGCCGTGATGCTCGGCCACGACGGCCGCCTCAAGGGCGATCTGACCCTGTTGAACTGGGGAGACGGCACCTGGTGGATCATGGGTTCGTACTATCTGCGCGCCTGGCACATGCGCTGGTTCAACGACCATCTGGACGACGGCGTGGCTGTGCGGGACGTCACCGACGATGTGGTCGGCTTCTCGTTGTCAGGGCCGGAGTCTCGACGGCTCCTCCAGCGGGTCACACTGGACGACGTCTCCGATGAGGCGATGGGGTTCATGGAATGCCGTGAGATCGACGTGGGCCTGATCCGGTCCAAGGTCGGCCGGCTTTCGGTCACGGGTGAGCTCGGTTACGAAATCCATTGCTCTGCGGCGGAACATATTGCCCTGAGGAGGACGCTCCTGGAGGCAGGCGAGGATCTCGGCGCGATCGAGTATGGGTACAAGGCGTTGGTGTCCCTGCGGATCGAAAAGAGCTTCGGGATCTGGAGATCGGAAGAGCACACGTCTGAACTCCAGTCACACTGATATATCTCGTATGCCGTCTTCTGCTTGAAAAAAAAAATTAACACATTTTTTTTTTTTTTCTTTTCTCCTTTTTTCTTCCCTCCTCATCACCCACACCATTACATTTCTCCCACGTTCATCATCACTACCTTC
>CALCCX010000331.1 GCA_937900165.1 uncultured Acidimicrobiia bacterium
CCCTTCCCCACCCGGAGGCCTTCCCGATCTAGGGTGGCGGGGGGGTGGCGGCCAAGGTCGGCGGAAGAACAAATCTGTCTTCGGACGTGGCCGGTCAGGTTCGTGAGTTCTTCGGAGACAAGGCCTATCAAACCGTGATACCGAGGTCGGTGCGACTCTCAGAGGCTCCCAGCTACGGCGAGCCGATCGAGTCGTTTGATCCTACCAGCAGGGGTGCGATCGCATACCGGTACGCAGCCAAAGAGTTTCTGAAGCGTCACGAGTCTGAGGAGTAAGCATGGCGGCTGAACGAAGGTCAGGGCTAGGACGAGGCCTAAATGCATTGATACCGCAGGGGGAGCGCAGCGACTTTGCTCTGATCGCCACATCGGACATAAGCCCTAATCCGCAGCAACCCAGAACGGACTTCGACGTACAGGCGCTGGACGCACTCAAGGATTCGATTATGGAAATCGGCCTACTCCAGCCGATAGTTGTCCGTCCTGAGGGAGAAAAGTACATTTTGATTGCTGGAGAGAGAAGGTGGCGAGCATCAGAGGCGGCTGGGCTCAGCGAGATCCCGGCTTTGATTCGTAAAACTGACGACCCGGCGGATTCACTCACACATGCCTTGGTTGAAAACATTCAGCGCGAGGACCTGGGGGTTCTCGAGGAGGCCGCGGCCTTTCAACAACTCCAGGATGACTTCGGCATGACCCACTCGGATATTGGCAAGCGGGTTGGCAAGAGCCGTACGACGGTAACCAACGCTGTGCGCCTGCTTGGCCTGCCGGCGCCTGTCCAGACCCTATTGAGCAACGGTTCGTTGTCCGCGGGACACGCTCGGGCCTTGGCAGGACTGGAAGATTCTGGCTATTGTGAGCATATAGCTATCAGAGCGGCTGAGGAAGGCTGGACCGTCCGTCAGGTAGAAGACGCTGTGCGGGACCGAACGAGGGCGCCTGGAGGACGTGAGGGGGAGGTTCCCGTGGTCCGAGAGGTCAGACCCGTGGCAATCATTGAGCTGGAACAGCGGTTGGCGGAGCAGCTGGGGACCAAGGTCGACATCAAGTTCAAGAACAATCGGGGCAAGGTCACGATGAACTTCAAGAGCCTCGACGATCTGGAGCGCATCTACCGGCAGTTTTTCAGCCAATAGGCAATAGAGAGCCCCGGCGCGCTGTCGAAACAACTCCAAGGAACTCGAATTACCCGGTCGCCGATATTCCAAGGAGGGCGTCGGGCCGGCCCTCACTGTCTAGTCGACGGTTTGGGTAGCGAAAAAGGCGGCAATCGCCTCTATCACTCTTGAACCTACTTCGGCGTCCATGTGATCGCTCATCACGATCACCGAGGGAGCCCTTGTGTCCTTCAGCAGTGCTGGAGCGCGACCACCAACCGCCAGTCCAAGCTCGGCAGCCACAACTCTGGCGATACGCTCTCCCGCTTCACTGCGGCTGTGGTCGGACGCAAAGTAGTAGACGCCTGGCGCGTCTCCGTAGGTGGTCTGGAACGAAACCACGAGACCTGCTCCAAGCCGGTTGGCCCGCCTCGCCCTCACCCTCTCGGGAAAGCGCGTGTCAGAGCTCCGCGACAGCACTGGGATCCCTCCACGCTCTTGCAAGGCAATCGCAGCAGCCGACAGGGTTTCCCATGTTTGGCCTGCTTCTTGATCGTCCCTACAGCCACCGTCGAGAAAGATCCGGGTCCCGACGACAGTGTTCGGAAGGTGTTTGAGCCACTGTCGCTCTCGGACTGCCTCCCGGCCGGCAATTTTGGATGACGCCCTTGTCACCATTGCCAACTCTGAGATCAGCACCGGCCCACAAATTCCATCTTCTGCCATACCACGGTTGTGCTGGAAGTCGAGAACTGCTGCCCGGGTCTCGGGGCCAAAGATCCCGTCGACCTTGCCAGAATCGAATCCGAGAGAGTTGAGCTGACGTTGTAGGTCCCCCACGTCGTCGCCTCTCATCATTGGGCGCTGGAGCCAGAGGAGCCGGTCTCCGATCTTGTAGGAGGCTTCCCAGAGGGCCCGCCAGGTATCTGGTCCGACGATCGAGTCTGCCGACAGTCCCCGCTTGCGCTGGAACCCGATGACCGCCTCACTCGTTCCGGTCTCGAATTCTCCGGGCGCGTCCGGGTGACACTCATGGCCGAGCGCGACCAAGCGGTCCTGGATGTCACGCACTGATCTGCCAGAATCTCCCAGACGATGTAATCTCATTCAACACCTATGGTGCCAGATCGGCGAGGGAATCTGGGAGATCCTTCAGGTCAAAGACTCACCTAGGCGCAGTTCAGAGAGCGGAAAACAGCATCGATCGTATGATTACCACGTCGGCCCACATTTGTTTGTGACGATTCACAGGTGGTCAGGCAATGAATTCCGAGAGTTCCGACAACATGGCTGCTTTCGGCCTGGCTCCAACGATGCGCTTTTTCTCCACACCGTTCTTGAACACGATCATCGTCGGGATGCTCATCACATCGCTGGAGGCTGCCAGTTGGGGATGATCGTCGATGTTGAGCTTGGCGATCCGGATGGAGTCACCGTGTTCGGTCGCAATCTCCTCGAGTACTGGAGCGAGATCGGAAGAGCGTCGTGTAGGGAAAGAGTTTT
>CALCCX010000332.1 GCA_937900165.1 uncultured Acidimicrobiia bacterium
CGGGCTCCCCCTTTCCGGCCGGACCCCAGCCGACGGCCATGCGGTTGAGGTGATCGTCGACACAATCATGACCTCACCAGGAGAGATCGTGCTCATAGCGCTTGGCCCCCTTTCGAATGTGGCGGCCGCGCTGATACGCGAGCCCAGAATCGCTCAAGCCGTGAAGCATTGCTTTGTGATGGGCGGGGCAGGCCAGGGTCATGGCAACGTCAGTCCCCTGGCCGAATTCAACTTCTTCGTCGACCCCGAGGCGGTGCGGATCGTGCTGCGCTCTGGAATGGCCCTGACCCACATCGGTTGGGACATCTCGGTCACTTCCGCCGTCTACTCGGCGCAGGAGGCGAAGGAACTACGGGCGATCGGTACTCCATACGCAGAGTTCTCGGTCGATATTCAGGCAGTCCTTGACGAGTACGCGAAGGAAGTTTCTCAGCTGGACGGCTTCGATCTGCCAGACCCGATCGCGATGGCGGTGGCGATCGATCCTTCGATCGCTCAGACGAAAAGAGTCCATGTCGACATGATCATCGGCGACGACCCCAACAGAGGACGTGATGTCATTGATTGGATGGGTGTGACGGGCAAAGAACCAAATGTCAACGTGGTCACTCACGTTCCCCAGCAGGCCTTTCGAGCAATGTTGGAACGCCTGCTCAGTTGAACCCGGCCTCTGGCAGATCTGTTCTTGGCCTTGTCTGGGTCGCCATAGCGACTGTAGGAACCCAGGGTACAACCCAGGGTTCGCAAGTTGGTCAGGTTCTTGACCCGCCGACGAAGGCGCTGGCCGCCTCGAGTTGCTGGGCGGTCCCGACGAGGACCAAGGTCTGATCGGCCATCAGGATGTGGCCGGCGCCAGGGCTCAGATGTACAGTGCCGTCACTTTCCCTGAGCGCCAAGATCAAGGCACCACATTCGTCGCGTAGACCTGCGTCACGAATGGCAACCCCAGACACGGGAGAGCTCGAGCGGATGACCAACTCTTCCACCCTGAACTCGACCAGATCCCCCTGGGACACCACGTCTACGAACTCCGCGAGATCGGGGTGTGTGGCCATCGCCGCCAACCGTTGGGCGCCAACAATCTGAGGTGCGACAACTCTGTCGGCCCCTGCGAGTTCGAGCTTGCGAGTCGAATCGAGCTCTGAGGCCCTGGCGACGATCAACAGATTCGGACACAGTGCCCTGGCAGACAACACGATCGCCACGTTATCCGAGTCGCTTCGAACACACGCGATGATTGCCTTGGCGTAGCGAATGTGAGCTTGCTCGAGTACCGAGTCGTGAGTGGCGTCGCCCTCCACGACAAATGCACCCCTGGCCCTCGCCTCCTCTGCCCGTTCGTCATCGAATTCGATGACGATCGTCAGAGCCGGGTCGAGCTGTGCCCAGGTGTTGGCTCCTACTCGTCCGAATCCGCAGACGATGATGTGATCTCGCATGCTATCGATCCTCCGTTTTTGTCTTCTGCGTTTTCGCGCCCCTCCAACGATGTCTTCGATCATCGCTTCGAACCCGGCGGCCGCCGTGTAGAACAAGGTCCCTACCCCACCCAGGAGTACAACAATGGTCAGGATCCTTCCCCATCCGCTCAGCCCTCCCGCCGGTTCGCTGAATCCAACGGTAGAGATTGTGATCACGGTGAAATACAGAGCGGCAGACACCGTCAGCCCTTCGATCAACGTGTAACCAATGGTGCCGCCTACCAGGACAAAGCCGACCGCGGCCACACCGATGCGCAGTTGGCGTTTGGTAGTCATCATGGCCTCGGCCTTTCGACGTTCGCCGGATATTGGCACGTTCGCAGCGATCCAGACACCGCTAGGGTCGGGCAATGCCGGATGTCGTTGTTATCGGGGGCGGAATCGCCGGGATCAGCGCCGCCGCCTTCCTATCGGGTCGCGCGGACGTCGCTCTGGTGGAGGCCGAGGCACAAATGGCCTACCACACGACCGGTAGAAGTGCTGCCCTCTTCTACGAGAACTACGGATCTGCTGCCTCGCGCCCACTGACCGCTGCATCCAAGTCGTTCCTGACGTCATCTCCAGACGGCCTGATCGATGCCCCTCTCACGACACCGAGGGGCGGGCTGCGGATAGGACGAACCGACCAGATCGAGGCCCTTCGGCAAACCGTGAGAGAAGCAGTGGCGTCTGGGTCCCGGCAAGAGTGGATCGACCCGGAAGAGGTGGAGAGGCTGTGTCCTGCGATACGAATCGAGGAACTGGCAGGTGGCGTCTGGGAGCCGGATACGGCGGATCTCGATGTTGCAGCTCTCCATCAAACCTTCGTGCGTATGTCGAGAAGAAACCAAGCGAGTATTTCGATCAGCTCAGCCGTGACCAACATCGAGCGGCGCTCCAACGGTTGGAGGATCTTCCACGGGCAGGACCATACGGACGCAGATACGATCGTGAACGCAGCCGGCGCATGGGGTGATGTTGTGGCTGAGCTGGCCAACATTCAACCGATTGGACTTGAATCCAGAAGACGCACGGTCTTTATGGTTCCGGGCCGACAGGAGAACTCCGGTTGGCCGATGATCATCGACGCCAACCTGGACTTCTACTTCAAGCCGGACGGGCACCAGATTCTCTGCTCTCCTGCCGAGGAAGTCCCGAGTGAGCCCTGCGACGCCCAGCCCCGTGAACTCGACATCGCTGTTGCCATCGACAGAATTAATACCGCTACGACCCTGGGCATCCGCACCGTAACCTCCTCCTGGACGGGGCTTCGCACCTTTGCTCCTGACGAGGACCCGGTGCACGGCTTCGAACCCGAGGCCGATGGTTTCTTCTGGCTCGTCGGCCAAGGTGGGACCGGCATCCAGACCTCACCCGCCGCCGGCGCTCTGACGGCGGCCTTGATACTCGACGGAAAGATCTCTACTGAGCTAGCGGAGCACGGAATCAACCCCGAAACCCTCAGCCCTGCTCGTTTCAGGTAACGGCGACGGCGGTGGAACGCCTTTGTAGGCGGATTACGGGCGGATGATCCGGTTGTCCGCGATCTGCTCAAGCACATGGGCGGTCCAGCCAATCGAGCGGCTGATCGCAAAGCAGGCGGGACCGGTGCGCGGAATGACGGAACCTTAGGCAATAGCGCGCGCTGAGCGCGCGTAATCGCCTTCAGTTTGACCGGGCGAATCGGAGATCGACGTTCTAGAGGCGATTAGGCGCGCTGACCGACACCTATTACCTAAGGTTGGATCCACCGACTTAGGGGAGCGAGTCGGCCGGTGGGCTGCTCGGCTACTGGAACTCAGGGTTGCTTCGGCTTTCACCATCAGTAGACAGGCCAGGCCTGAGAAATCCTTTCCGTGACTGGCGAAGCGGGCGAGGAGCCAATCCGTGCGGTGGATCTAGCCTAAGGCTCGCCTCTACCGTCGATCTGGGTTCAGTCGTGTGCGCCAAGGGAGATGGCGAAAACCATGGCGTCTGTGTCTGTATGGGTAATGGTCACCTCGACCTGAACCACGCCTAGCTGGGCCGCCCTGGCTGCCGCGGTGCCGAACAGGTTGACCGTCGGCTTGCCTCCCCCGGTGATCTCGATGTCTTTCCACCGGATCTTGCGAAACCCGGTCCCCATCGACTTCATGACAGCTTCCTTGCCGGCAAACCGGGCGGCGAACCGCCGCGCCGGTTTGGCGAAACGCATCGCATATTCCTGTTCGTGCTCGGTGAAACAACGCTGGGCGAAACGTGGGTAGCGCTCCAGGAGATCGGCAACGCGGCCAATCTCAGCTAGGTCGATTCCGAGGCCGACGATTTTCATGGTCAGAGAGTGTACGGTCCGACTGGCTCAAGTCCGGCAAACAGATTGGCCCCGGGTCATTCGACAGTGACGGACTTGGCCAGGTTGCGAGGTTGATCAATGTCGTGACCAAGTTCGAGGGCAACGTGGTACGCAAGAAGCTGGAGGGGCACGGCGGCCAACACCGGTGCGAACATGTCAGCGGTCCTTGGGATCCGGATCACTCGATCGGCATATTTGGCGACCTCGAGGTCGTCCTCATAGGCCAGCGCGATCACTCTCGCTCCCCGAGCCTTGACCTCCTGCAATCCGCTGATCGTCTTGTCGTAGATGTGTTGCTGGGTCAGCACCACGATCACCGGAGTCCCCTCTGTCACCAGGGCCAGGGTTCCGTGTTTGAGCTCACCTGCCGGCATGGCTTCGGAGTGAAGGTAAGAGATCTCCTTGAGCTTCAGTGAACCTTCCATTGCCACCGCGAAGTCGAGTCCCCTGCCGATGAAATAGAGGTCATCAACGTCGCAGATGGTTTTGGCGATCTCAGCGACCTCGGCGGTCGATTCGAGCACCGCGGCCGCCTTGGCAGGCAACTCCTGGAGTTCGGCCTTCATCTCGACAACCTCGGAATCGTTGAGCATCCCTCGCTCTGCGCCCAGCTTGATCGCCAGCAGCGCCTGGCCAACCAGCATCGCCACGTACGCCTTTGTCGAAGCAACCGCGATTTCTGGACCTGCCCTCGTGTACAGAACATCGTCAGCGTCGCGGCTCAACGTCGATCCGACGACGTTGGTCAACGCGAGAAGTCGGGACCCGTTTTCCTGAGCGAGCCGGGCCGCGGCCAGAGTGTCGGCCGTCTCGCCGGATTGACTGATTGCCAATGTCAGGGTCGTGCCGGTGATGAGCGGATCGCGATAGCGCAGCTCGTGTGCATAGGCGATCTCAACCGGAACCCTGAGGATTCTCTCGAACAGCTCTCGACCCACGAGGCCCGCGTGATAGGCGGTCCCACAAGCCGTAATCCATATCTTTTCGAGGTTGACGGCAAAATCCTCGCCCCAATCCACGCCATCAAGCTCGACACTTCCATCTGAGCTGATGCGACCGCCGATGGTTTGTTCGATCACATCCGGCTGTTCGTAGATCTCCTTGAGCATGAAGTGGTCGTAGCCATTCTTTTCCGCCCGGCCAGGATCCCAATCGACTACGAACGGATCACGCTCGACCGGTGTGCCGTCCAGCGTTTCGATGTTCGCGCCGTCCGCGGTCACGTCCACGATCTCGCCATCCTCCACCACGAGAATGTTGTTCGTGTATGGGAGTACCGCAGGAATGTCTGAAGCCAGGAACGTTTCGTCGGATCCCAAACCCACGATGAGCGGACTGATCATCCTGGCTGCCACGATGCGCCCTGGCTCCTTGGCGGTCATCGCGACCAGGGCGTACGCGCCCGTGGCGCGGGCCATCGCCTTTCGAACCGCGTTCTTGAGATCACCGTCGTACTCCTCAGCAATGACATAGGCCAGCACCTCGGTATCAGTATCTGATCCGAAGTCATGGCCAAGTTCGACGAAGTGTTCCTTGAGTGCAAGGTAGTTCTCAATGATCCCGTTGTGAACCACAACGAAATCGCCGGTCGGATCTGAGTGCGGGTGAGCATTCGCGTCTGAGGGAACGCCATGTGTGGCCCAACGGGTATGCCCTATTCCGACGTTGCCTGGCAGCGGCGTTTCGTCGAGGAGGGCGGTGAGTCGACTCAGCTTTCCTTGCGCCTTGGCAACCTGCATTTGGTCGCCATCGACGATCGCGAGGCCCGCAGAGTCGTAGCCTCGGTATTCGAGAGTCCGAAGGCCGTCAACGAGGACACTTTGAGCAGCCCGCTGACCGACGTATCCAACAATTCCACACATGCGAAACCCTCCCGGTGGGTTGTTCGTTTGATCAGAACCGGGAGCGAGGTGCTAACGAACGCGGGGAGCGTTCACCACATCGGAGCGGGTTCTCGACCCGGGGTCACCCCAGGGGTTTGTTCCGCTTCGTAACGACCGTGGTGGCCGAGAGGGCATCCGCCGAACGACTCGATACTCCCTCTTCCTCGTCACCCTATGTACACCATCCGAAGAGGCGTACACCAGGGTCAGGCGCTTGAAGAGCTTCCAGATCTGTTGTTTTTCAATTCGAGTGTACCTAGCGCACCGTGGTACACGACAAGTTTCCCTGACCAACTCGACAACGTCCACCGATCGAGCGCCTGCTGTTTGAAATGCACAAGAGGCCCAGATGCAGAGGGCGGGAAACCGGCGGCTAGGCGAGTTCCTTGACAACCACCTCGGAGATGCGACCAGCGAAATCCGACGCGGTCGCTTCGGTCGACGCCTCCACCATCACTCTCACGAGTGGTTCGGTGCCGCTCGCTCTAACCAGGACTCGACCGTTTTCACCGAGGGCCGATTCCGCATCTCGCACAGCATCCCAAACCGATGTCGCGCTCGCCAGCCCATCTCTCGATCCAACCTCTACGTTCTGCAGAACTTGGGGGAACTCGGTCATGGCTTCTGCTCTGAGTTCCCGCAATTCACGCCCTGTCCCCGCCATGACTTCCAGCAAACGAATCGCGGTGCCCAGCCCGTCCCCGGTGACTCCTCGATCGAGCTGAATGATGTGACCGGACTGCTCGCCACCGAGATTGGCCTTACGGGCCAACATTGCCTCGAGCACATACCGGTCGCCCACCTGCGTTTCAACTACCTCGATCCCGGCCCTCGCCATCGCCTGGCGGAAACCGAGGTTGGCCATCACAGTGCTCACCACGAGGTCGTTCTTGAGCTTGCCTTGCGACTTCAGGTGAGTGGCGATCACCGCCATCACGACGTCGCCGTTCGCAGGAACACCCTCTTCGTCAATCGCGATCAGCCGGTCCGCATCACCATCAAACGAAAGGCCAAGTCGGCCATCTGCCACAGCGGCCAACGCCTCGGGGACGGTGGCGCCGCAGTCCTCGTTGATGTTCATCCCGGTCGGCTCGGCGTTGATGACCATGACATCGGCCTGGAGTGCCTCGAAGAGTTCGGGGGCGGCCTTGTAGGCTGCTCCGTTGGCTGCGTCGATCGCAATCCTCATCCCTGCGAACGAATACTTCGCAGAGGTCCTCAGGACCTTCAAGTAGCGGGCTCTGGCGTTGCCTACCTCGTAGCGTGCCCCGACTTTCTCGGCGTACGGGACTCTCCACGGTGCGCCGGCGCGCACCCTCGATTCGATGACGTCCTCGGCTTCGTCTGTGAGCTTCATCCCACGCCGATCGAAAAATTTGATCCCGTTGTCAGGTGCAGGGTTGTGGGAAGCCGAAACCATGACACCAACCTGGGCGCCCATTTCGCTGATGAGGGCTGAGACACCACCTACTGGAATCACGCCGGCATCGATCGTGTCGACACCCATCGAATTGAACCCGGCCTGTAGCGCGCCTGAGAGCATTTCTCCCGAGCGGCGTGTATCGCGTCCGACTATCGCGGTGCCACCCGAAATGTTGTCACCGGCCGCTCTGGCGAGAGACATCGCCAGATCAGGAGTCAGATCGACATTGGCGAGGCCTCGAATACCGTCGGTCCCGAATATCCGCTGACCGTCTTCAAGCATGCAGAGTCCCTGTCTTGATAGGTGGCGGCCCCCAGACGCCGGTGGTTCCGCCATCTGGCGGAGACTCACCGCTTGGTGTATTGCGGTGCCCGACGGGCTTTGCGAAGGCCGTACTTCTTGGATTCGACTACCCGGTCGTCGCGACGCAGCAGCCCGGCCTTTTTCAGTTCGGGTCTCAGGTCTGGGTCGAGAGCAATCAGTGCCCTGGCAATACCCAGCCGCATCGAATCCGTCTGACCAGTGGTTCCACCACCCTCGACTTTCGCGATGATGTCGTAGCGACCCTCTGCGCCTGCCACCTGGAGCGGTTCGAGCACTCGGATGCGTTGGGCAATCGTCGGAAAGTACTGCTCGATCGGCTTGTCATTGATGATCATGCTACCGGTGCCGTCATAGTCACGTACCCTGGCGACAGAGGCCTTGCGACGACCGGTGCTCTGGACCAGGGGTTTCGGATTGGCCATCAGGACTCAACCTTTCGAATCTTCAAATCCAAGGGTTCAGGCTTTTGCGCCTCGTGAGGATGATCTGGCCCTATATGAACCTTGAGTTTCTTGATGACTTTACGTCCAAGTCGGTTCTTTGGCAGCATCCCACGCACCGCTCGCTCGATGACCACTCTCGGGTTGCGCTCGATGAGGCGCTCGAAACTCTCTTCCTTGAGACCCCCTGGATAGCCAGAGTGGCGGTAGTAGATCTTGGCCTGGCTCTTGTCAGACGTAACCGCAACTTTCTCGCTGTTGACAACGATGACAAAATCGCCGCAGTCGACATGAGGGGCGAACGTCGGTTTGTGTTTGCCGCGCAGAATCTGTGCAACCTCTGAGGCAAGACGGCCCAAAGGCATGTCGGTTGCATCTACCACATGCCAGGCTCGTTCTACTTCTATGGTCTTGGGCGCAAATGTCTTCTGAAAGTTCATGGTGTCCGTTCCCGGGTCTGGTTTCGTTCTACGGGTGCGGAAATCTCCGCGAACGAGGGAACTCCGAGCGATCAGAGTTCGGCTAGAGGTTAGCCCCTCGCTCAGCACGAGTCCAAAAGGGAGCACACACACGCAATTGTCCAGCGATGCTGCTCGCGCCGCTGTACCGCAATACGCTGTCCGCTGTCCGCCGTCCGCTGTCCGCTGTCCGTCGCGACCCTTCGAGATGATGAGCGTGTGCGGCGAACCGACTGGCACCGGCTCTGAAAGAAGCTATGTCGAGGAACTCTGGAGTCGCCTCGCTACCACTCGCCGCTCCATGCCGCGACGGATGGCGGATGGCGGATTAGTAACAGATTTCCCACAAGACGAGGCCGCAGGCCGGGGCGACGCCTCTGGCGGCGTTACGGTCTTTTGCCTCGAGGACCTCGGTCGTTGTCGACGCATCAACTCTGGCCCTGCCAACGTCGACCGTGAACGCAACCAGGGATCGGACCATCTGATGACAGAAGGCGGTCGCCGAAACGTCGAAGATGACGAGGTCCTCTTCACAAGACGTCCATGCGGCACTCAGCAACTCCCGGACGGTGGAGCGCCCCTCCGCCTTGCGGCAAAAGGAGGCGAAGTCGTGAACGCCAACGAGCTGAGCAGTCGAGAGGTTCATCGCGTCGACATCAAACGGCTCTGGAACATGCCATGAGCTGAACCGCCGAAGCGGGTCTGGAAACGGACGGTTGAGTACGCGGTATTTGTAGCGACGGGACGTAGCGGAGAACCTGGCCGAGAAATCGGGCGCGGCCTCTTCGCACCTGTAGACGACTATCTCAGGGGCCAGCAGTTTGGAAAGCGACTTGGCCAGTCGATCCGCCTCGATCGGAATCGCGGTCTCGAAAGTCACCACCTGGTGTCTGGCGTGGACTCCGGCATCCGTCCGACCTGCGCATTCGACCCCGACCGGCTCGGTGATCTTGGTAAGCGCCCGTTCGAGCTCGCCTTGTACCGTGCGTTGGGAGGGTTGGCGGGCGAAGCCGTGGAAAGCGGAGCCGTCGTATGCGAGGTCGAGACGGTATCTCGCCACAATCAGATGAAGAACAGAGTCGCCAGGAACCATGCACCGACGCCGCCCGCAGCCGTTGCCATATGTTGCTGCTGATCGAGGTGGCCGTACAAAACCTGGCTGATCACAACCAGGGCTGCAAACAACCAGATCAGAGTCCCGAGAATCAGCAGTCCACTCAAACCGGAGGGCAGGATTCGCAACGCGGCCGGGATCGCCGCGACCTGGGCAAAACCGACCGGTCGCATTGCCGTCTCATACCGTCCAGGTACTTCATAGACGCGGGTGGCGACAAGGTGCATGCCGCCGGCGGAGATCAGCCAAGCGACAATGCCAAAGAGAACGAATGACAACGCAGAGGCGATCGGCAACCTGTACAGAAGCATGGCTATGACGGCAGGGACCCCGTGAGCAACGCCAACCAGGAGGGCTGCGTCGCCGACAGCTCTTTCACCCGCGAATTCCAACGAGCTGTAGAAATTGCGATCTAGCCGACCTGCACGGATCATCTGAGAGAGCATTGCGCCACCAAGGGTGTTGAGGTGAAGCGAGGCTACCAGGATCCCCGAACTGACCGATCAGCCACGCTCCGAGCGGCCGGCCACCTTGTCCAGCAGACGTTGCACGGTCGAACCAAGCCTCTCGACCTTGTCATGCACTCCGACCCATTTCGCCCCTGCGACACCATCGAGGGCCTGGAGGTCTCGCTGCTCTGTTGTGAAAAGAAACCGGAGATCGAAATGAGCATGCGCCGGATGATCTTGGCGCCCATCGATGTCATGGATGTCCACATCGATCAACCCGAGCGTCTCGAGCTTGCTGATCCCGCACTCTTCTTCGACCTCGCGCCTCGCTGCGTCAATAGGCGTCGCGTCGACTGGCTCGAAGTGTCCGCCTGGTTGAAGCCATTTGCCGATCTTGACATGGTCGATCAAGACGACCGCGGAAAAATCCGGCCGCGTCACGACCCCGCTGGCAGTGAAGTGGCCCGGCGAGTAGTGGGTCGATTCGAATATCTGGCCAGGGTCATCAAGCAAGCCATGCATGTATTCGACGACCGACCGCTCCGTTTTGCTTGCCGAATAGTTGCTGAGCATTTCTTGAACCTGGAGGCGTAGAGAACTCATGGTTGACATGCTAGAGGTTTGAGCGTATGCTCAAATAAATTGAGCGAACGCTCAAATGCCCAGATCGAAAGAGGGAACCATGGGACCGACACTGTTCATCTACCTAGCGTACGGAGCGGTAGCAATTGGGCTGACGGTCTGGCTGGCCAGAACGCTCCACAACAACGGCACCGCGTTTCTAGCTGATATCTTCAGCGACCGACCGGAGCTCGCCACGGCCATCAACCGGCTCCTGGTCGTCGGGTTCTATATGTTGAATCTCGGCTATTCGTTCCTGTTGCTCCGCGAACCTGTGGTCTCGAGTGCGGAGCAGGCGGGACGACTATTGATCAACCGGCTCGGGGTCCTACTTGTGACCCTCGGCTTGATCCACTTCGTCAACATGCTGGTCTTCTGGAAGATCCGTCGCCGGACGCTTCTCGACATGGCTCCCCCGCCGGTGACTCCCCAGGTAATGATATCCAAACCGGATTCGGAACCGTTCCCCGCATGACAATGGCGAACACGGTGCCAAGGACAATGACAATTCTGTATGACGCATCGTGTCCACTCTGCCGGCGAGCCCGGGACTGGCTCGCCGGCGAGGCGACATACCTGCCCATTGAGTTGATGGCGGCCGACAGCCCTTCCGCGATCGAACGGTATGGGGAGCTTCCTTGGACCGGCACCGAGCTCGTCGTAGTCGCTGACGACGGCCGCACTTGGATCGGGCCGGCAGCGTTCGTAGTCGCAATGTGGTGCACTAGGCGATACCGATCATGGTCGTTCGTGCTGAGCGGCCCGACCTTTGCTCCATTGGCCGAGCGGTTCTTTCGGATGGTCTCAGCCAAACGGGGGCGATTGGGTGCTTTACTCAAGGACCCAGAGTGCGCCTGGTGTGAGATCCCGGCGACCCGGTCATGACCGCTGCCAGGAGCCGAACCAATGAGCGAAGCCTCCGACGACACCAAGAGCCGGATCATGGAAGCGGCTCTGGAGACACTGCGCACCGAGGGAATCAAGGGGACAAGCGCACGGTCTATCGCCAGACAGGGGAACTTCAACCAGGCGTTGATCTTCTACCACTTCGGCAGCATCATCGAGCTATTGATCACCGCGGCGAATTCCGATTCGGCCGAAAGAGTCCAGATGTATCGGACCGAGCTCGAGGGGATCACCTCATTGCCCGAGCTCGCCGCCGTAGCCCGTCGACTATCCAAAGTCGAAGTCGATGACCGTGGGATCGCAGTCGTTACTCAACTGCTTGCGGGCGCGGCCGGCAATCCCGAGATGGGCGCCAAGTTGTGGGAAGGATTCGAGGAATGGATCGACGTCGTAGCTTCTGCTCTGGGCGGAGCGCTGGAAGGTACCGGATTCGAGACGATGCTCGACGTCACCGACATGGCTTTC
>CALCCX010000333.1 GCA_937900165.1 uncultured Acidimicrobiia bacterium
CACTGTTTTGTTTTTTTTTTTTTTCTCTTTCTCTCTTTTTTTTTTTAATGATACGGCGACCACCGAGATCTACACTCTTTCCCTACACGACGCTCTTCCGATCTCTTCCGAGTCCTGAAAGCCGCTCGGCACACGCCCGAGAATGTCCTCGGAAAGTGGAACCATCAACGAGGCCACAGATCCAAGCGAGGCAGGGTCCTGGGCAAAAAAGACATCAGCGGGAGAGTTCTGACCCTCTTCGAGAAGGGTGGCGGCGAGTTCGGTGCTGCCCCCGTAACGGACATCGACTTGAATGCCGGTTTCCTCCGTGAACTCCTCGACAAGGACTTCAATCAACTGTTCACCCCTGCCCGAGTAGACGACTAATCTAGTCTCCGATGGGGGTGTGGCCTCTGACTCCGACGATCCACAAGCAGCGGCGATCAGAGCGAACAGTGCCAGCAGTATCGTGAGGTCACGCCTGCCAGGGGTCATAAAATTTACACTACCTGGATAGTGTAAATCTGTCCATAAGCCTGACGGATGACGTTAGGGGAGCCTTACACATTCGTACCCTTCGGAGGTTCGTACATTCGCGCCACATCAATGGAGGGTCGTTGCACGTTGCCGTTCAGGCACATGTCAATCCTCAGCGGGAATGATGGTCACCGGGCACCTCGCGTGTTGCACCACCTTATGGGTGACGGAGCCGAGCAAGAGGCCGGAGAGTCCGCCAAGGCCGCGGCTGCCGAGCACTATCAGCTCGTAGCCCTCTGAGCGATCGACTAGCTCTCCGGCGGGATTCCCGCTGTTGATGAACTCGATCTCTATGGCGACGTCTTGCGGATTGTGGACCGCGTCGACAACTTCTTGCACGACCATTTTGGCGGAGGCCTCCAAGTCATAGCGGGGAATGACCTGGGCAACCACCGGCAGGTCCATGTAGTAGATGTACTCGGCCTTGTAGGCGTGCAGCACCTCGACGCTGGTCTTGCGTAACGCTGCCTCCTGGACCGCCCATTGCAACGCCCGGCGGGAACCGGCCGACCCGTCGACTCCGACCAGAATTGATCTCATGGTTTCTCCTTCGCTCGCCTCCATCGTCGGGTTGCCGGGTCCCGCTTGGCAGGGCCAAGCGACCCTTCAGAATCCGGCTTTCGTCCCATTCGAGTGCTGGGCCGGTGGTGCGGTGTTCCTCGGGAAACGAAGTGCCGTTTATTGTGTTGGGCAATGCCCGACATCACGACCCTGGTCACGTTTTCGGCCGCCGCCCTGGTTCTGTTCATCATCCCAGGGCCCGCGGTGTTGTACATCGTCGCGCGCAGCGTTGCCCAGGGAAGGAAGGCAGGGCTGATGTCCGTCGCGGGGATCCACGTCGGCAGCGCCCTCCATGTTGGTGCTGCCGTTGCCGGCTTGTCGGCTGTGCTGGTCCGGTCATCTACTGCATTCACGATCGTCAAGTGGGCGGGTGCCGGGTATCTGATTTACCTTGGAGTTCGCACTCTTCTAGGCGGATCCGGAATCGGCGGGTCCGAGACGGAGGTCGATTTGCGATCTTCTCGGCGCCTGTTCACCGACGGCCTCTTTGTGAACCTGTTCAACCCCAAAACCGCCGTTTTCTTTCTTGCCTTCGTTCCGCAGTTCGTCGATTCGAATGGCGGGTCGAGCACTCTCCAGCTACTTGTATTGGGAGCCCTCTTCATTGTGTTGGGGGTCATAAGCGATGGTGCGTACGTTCTGGCGGGGGCGGGAATCTCGCGTCGGGTCCGCGCCTCGGATTTGGCTCATCGTCGCATTTCGAGAGGGGCAGGCCTTTCGTACCTCGGGTTGGGCGTTTGGGCCGCGCTTTCAGGTGGCGGGAAGCCGTCTACATAACAAGAGTACAGCTCGGGTATTTTGGTGGATATCTTGCATCCGGTCGCTGTCCGTTCTGTCTACTGGGTGTCTTGTCGAAGATCCTTCGGCCCATCGCCGGCGAGGAGCCGAACCGCTCGGTGGATTCAGGCTGAGCCGACCGCTAGGTATGCCCAGAGCAAGAAGATGCCCAAAGTCATTGGCCGCCGGCGATCGCAGGGTCCGCAGGTTTCGAGGTTGTGACCGGGGCTCGTCTGGTCATCAAGACGAAGACGAGCACAAGCACGGCGGCAAGCATCGCCGTTGGCGTGATCTCCTCATTTAGCAACAGCGAGGCCCAAAGCAGGGTCAGAATCGGTTGAGTCAGTTGGATTTGGCTCACCCTCGCGACACCGCCTTTGCTGAGCCCCGCGTACCAAGCAAAAAATCCGACGAGCATGCTGAAGATCGTCACGTATGCGAACCCGGCGACGCTCGCCGCGTCCGCTTCGATGATCCCGTGGCTCACCATTGCGATGATCGCCACCGGCAGCGTGATCGGCAGCGCCAGCACGAGGGCCCAAGAGATTGTCTGCCAGCCGCCGATAGACCTGCTGACCGAACCCCCCTCCGCATATCCAATGGCGGCCGACGCCACCGCCAAGAGGAGCAGTGCGTCCGCCGGTTCCGGGCGCCCTCTGGTGCCGGTCACAATCGCGAACACAACGACGGTGATCAGCCCGCCTGTCGCCGCCAGCCAGAATGATCGGCTGGGTCTTTCGCCATGTCTGAGCGTCGCGACAAGGGCGGTTGCCGCCGGGAGCATCCCAACCACGATGGCGCCACGCGACGCAGGAACGCTGACGAGGGCAAGGGCCGTGAACAGCGGGAAACCGACGACGACACCGCCGGCGACCACCGCCAGGCGGCGGAATGTGGCCAAGTCGGGGATCGGCGTCCTTTTCACGGCCAGCACGGCCGCGGCGAGTAACCCGGCGCCCACTGCACGACCTATGCCAACCGTCCACCCGCCAAAAACCGGAACAGCCACTCGAGTGGCGGGCAGTGTGAACGAGAAGATCAGTACGCCGATCGATCCCAAAACGAGACCGAACGCTTCCTGTGGTGGGGCGGTAGCGCTACTCTCCGAACTCATGTCCAACGATAGCGCACCGGCTCGGGTGAGGACCCACCTCGAAGGGTTTGTCAAGAGCGGGACAGCCGGAGACAGATTGCCTTCCGTGCGGGCGCTGATGGCTGAGCTTGGCGTCGGTCCGGCCACCGTGCGCCAAGCCGTCTCCGACCTGGTCAGGACCGGCACGGTGGAGACCGTCCCGGGAAGCGGTACGTTCATTGCCCGTCCCCGAGATCTGAAGAGCGAGTCGAGCGATCGAAGCTGGCAAACCATCGCGCTGGGAGCCGGGCAGACCGGCGTCGACCTGTTGGCACCGCTTAGGTCGATCCCCACCAGCGACACCATCGACCTGGCCAGCGGCTACCCCGATGAGAGTCTGCAACCTGTGGGACTGTTGGCTCGCGCGATGCGGGCCGCGGCTCGCCGGCCCGGCACGTTCGGCAGAGCGCCGAGCGCAGGCCTCGCGCCTCGGCGTGCTTGGTTTGCCGGCCCGC
>CALCCX010000334.1 GCA_937900165.1 uncultured Acidimicrobiia bacterium
TTTATTGTTTTTTTTTTTTCAAGCAGAAGACGGCATACGAGATATATCAGTGTGACTGGAGTTCAGACGTGTGCTCTTCCGATCTCCCATAACGCTGCGGGTCGCGAACCGGATATCCGAACACATAAGCACCTGAACCGAATGAAGCCACTACCTCCTCGAGACCGATCCGCCCGTAAAAGATGTTGTCCCCGAGGATGAGCGTCACCGGCTGGCCGCCGATGAACTCCTCACCGACCAGAAACGCCTGGGCGATTCCCTTGGGCTCGGGCTGGACGGCATATGACAACTCGATCCCCCACTGGGTCCCGTCGAGGAGCAGATCTCGAAACTTCGCTTCGTCATGGGGTGTGGTAATGATGAGGATATCGCGAATTCCAGCCTGAAGCAGGGTCGCCAACGGGTAGTAGATCATCGGCTTGTCGTAGACCGGTTGCAACTGCTTGGAGGCGACCCTGGTGATCGGATCGAGCCGGCTACCCGTTCCTCCTGCCAGCACTATTCCCTTCATGAGCTCCGCTCCCGCAACGGTCTCCACCAGTCGCCTCTCGATCTGTACCAGTCGATGGTGTCGGCCAGTCGATCATCCAACGAGTGCCTTGGTGCCCATCCAAGCTCAGCAATCTTTGAGGTGTCGACCGCGTATCGGAAGTCGTGGCCAGGCCGATCGTCGACCAGCTCGATGGAGGAGTCATCCAACTCCAAGATGTCGAGGATGCGGCCGGTGAGGTCGAGGTTCGATATTGAGGTTCCTGCGCCGATGTTGTAAATCTCACCCAACTGACCCTGATCAGCGAGAAGGTGAATGGCCGCGCAATGATCCTCGACATGCAACCAGTCGCGCTCGTTTCGCCCATCCCCATACAGAGGTACCTTTATGCCTCCCAGCAGGTTCGTTACAAACAGCGGGATCAGCTTTTCAGGAAACTGATACGGCCCAAAATTGTTCGTGCAGCGAGTGATGATTGCCGGGTACCCGTATGTAACGGCGTAGGAGCCCACCAGTAGATCCGAACCCGCCTTCGCAGCAGAATACGGCGACGAGGGGGCGAGCACGTTCTGCTCGGTGGCGAAGCCCTCGGCCAGCGAGCCATAGACCTCATCGGTCGAGACCTGGATGAAACGACCCACCCCATTCCGGTAGGCAGCATCCACCAGTATCCCGGTTCCCACAACATTCGTGTCCAGGAATACCGAAGGGCCATCGATCGATCTGTCGACGTGGGTTTCGGCTGCGAAGTTGATGACCACGTCGTGGCCTGGCAGCAGAGCCTCCACCAAATCGGCGTCGGTGATCGACCCATGTACGAAAGTGTGCCGGTGATCTTCGTCCAGTTCATCGATGGTGGCCTTCACACCCGCGTACGTGAGCGCATCGAGGTTGGTCACCACCGCGCCAGGTTCGGCCGCCAAGACGAAACGAATGAAGTTCGAGCCGATGAACCCGGCCCCTCCCGTTATCAGGTACTTCCGTGCCACACCACAAGGGTAAGCGAGGAGCAGGCACCGTCGGTCGATCTCCCTTGAACGGCAAGGGATTCGGCTGCCTAGACAGACCAGGTCTCAGCGAGAGGCCTGGGAGACCATGATTTCTCCTCGACGGGTTCCCACCGCAGTGACGAAGACCTGGTTGTCATGGAAGGTGGCGCCCCTTCCCATATCGGCCTCTTCTTCCTCTGTGGTCGCATTCACCGTCGCGCCGCCCACCAGTTTCGGCCAATGCCCCTTGGTCATCGTGGCAACGCCGATCCGAGAGTTGACCGACACTTCGAGCGCCGCAGCGAACTCCCCGCGATCGTTGTGAACCCTAATGGCCGCCCCCTCCACCAGACCACGACTGAGAGCGTCGCTTGGGTGGAGGGCAACGACCGGCGGGCCGGCCTTCCTATGGGCGTCGCTGTTGGCAAACATCGAGTTCATCAAGAAGTGGTTACCCGCCGCGATCAACGCCAGCGACTCTCCCGACCCATCCGACCCGAGCCTGGGTTGCGTCGCCTCTTTCGGAGCCACGTAGTGAGGGAGCCGCCCATGACCGTGCGACTCGGCTTGGGAGGATACGAACTCGAAGCGACCAGACGGTGTGTCGAACCTTTCGGCATAAGGCAAGAAAGGCTCCGGATACCCAAGACGAGCGAACCCCCGCGAACGAAGCTGATCGAGCTCGATCCCCGCAATGGCAGGATGATCCGTATCAAGAGCATCGGCGATCAGCTCGAGGTCCGAAGCAAACAGGGCCGGTTCGGTCAAACCCATCTCGGCTGCCAGCCGTCGGAAGATTTCGGTGTGAGACAGGCATTCGCCTGGAGCGTCGGCCACCGGATTGTTGAAGTTCAAGAACAGATGACTGACCGAATCGTGAATGTCGAAATGCTCGGTCTGCATGGTCGATGGCAGCACGATGTCGGCGTAGTCGACCGTGTCGGTGGCGAAGATGTCGACAACGACGCAGAAGAGATCCTCGCGCGCCAGACCTCGACGTACCCGGTTCTGATCAGGGTTCGATGCCACGGGGTTTGCCGACAACACAATCAGTGCCTTCACCGGAGGGTCGTCTAGCTCCAACAGCCCATGGCCGAGCCTGGTCATCATGAGCTTGCGGGATTTCGCAGGGGCCAGATCTGGTCGGTTGAGTTTCTCCACGTTCAGCGAATAGAGCGGGCCGGTGGAATAACAAAGGCCCCCACCAAAGCGTTTGTAGTCACCGGTCAGCTGAGGCAGACAGGAGATGACCCTGGCCGCTTGTCCGCCCGCCGCGTGGCGTTGCATGCCCATGCCGAGCCTGATTGCGGTTGGACCATTTGTCACCATCAGCTCGGCCAGCTCGACAATCTCACCAACCTCGATGTCGCACTCGGCAGCGGCCCGCCCCGGTGACCAGTCAGCCAAGACCTCGTCGCGAAATTCGGCCCATCCGATGCCGTCGTGCGCACCTGCATCCACCAAGCCAAACGTGTTCAGGTGGGCCATCAGGCCAAGCGCCAGAGCACCGTCGGTTCCCGGCCGGATGGCCAGGTGACGGTCGGCCCGACGAGCGGTTCGGGTGGCCACCGGGTCGATGACAACCAACTCGGCACCATCCTTCTGGGCCTCGCGGATAAAGGGCCATAGGTGCTGGTTGGTCGACACCGTGTTGGCCCCCCAGATGACCACTACCCCTGCATTTGGGATGTCCATCGGATCCATCGACGGCCCACGGCCTGACGTGTACTCGAGGCCGGGGTATGCCGCAGCTGAGCAGATGTTGGCACTGTGCCGACTGGCTCCCAAAGAGTTGAACAGCCGTTGGCCGGCACCGCCGACGCCTTGGATGTAGCCTATGGTGCCGGTGCCCAGGTATGGCCAGATGGCCTCGGAGCCGAATTCCTCACTCACCTCGCCCAACCGTTGGGCGATCTCGCTCAGGGCTTCGTCCCAGCTGATCTGCTTGAACCGCCCCTCACCCTTGTCCCCGACCCGGCGGAGCGGATTCAACAGACGGTCGGGATGGCGGGTGTACTCCAGATAGGGGTTCACCTTGACACACAGACCCTTGCCGGTGTGGGGATGATCGGGATTACCCCGAAGCTTGACCGGCACGCCGTCTTGCAACGTCACGATCCACGAACAGGCGTCCGGACAATCCAAGGGGCAGGCCCCGACAATGGTCTCGATCACGACCTCTCCCCCTCTAGACATAGGTGTCGGCCTCACCCAACTTGGGTGCTTTCTGGTCCTTTTTCGACAGGACCGGAGGGCCGTCAAGTGGCCAGTCGACACCGATACTCGGATCGTCCCAGGCGACCGCTCGATCGTCGGACTGCGAGTAGTACCCGGCGACCTTGTATTCGATGTCTGCACCCTCGCCCAGCACTGCGAACCCATGGCCGAACCCCTCAGGGATCCATAGTTGGCGATGATTTTCGGCGGACAATTCGACACCAACCCATTGGCCGAACCGGGGCGAACTCTGTTGCAAGTCCACTGCCACATCGAAAATCGCCCCTGCGCTGCACCGGACCAGCTTCGCCTGGGGGTTGGGGTTCTGGAAGTGGATCCCCCGGACGACCCCACCCCGCGACCGAGACGAATTGTCCTGTACGAACGCCACATCGTGTCCCACGAGGCCTGCGAACGTCGTGGCGTTCCATGACTCTTTGAAATAGCCGCGCTCGTCCCCCAGCACCTCAGGCTCGAGGACGAGGACTTCGGGCAGATCGGTTTCGACGGCGCGCATGTTGGGAAGCTAGCGGAACTGGCCGGAAGCGCCGTACCATCGGATGTGAAAGAGAGGGATCAGAGATCGACGCCAACGAAGACGTTCCGGAGCTGATAGTCCAACTCTCGGATCGCATCGACAACCTGGCGGCGCTGATGCGCGAGTCGGATGAGCCAGGCTCAGCCGACGATGATTCGCGCTCAGTCTCGACCATCGCCGAACTTCGAGATGAACTGGCCAAGGTTCGCGAAGAGGCGGACGACCGCCAGACCCTGCTCGCCCAGCTCGATTCACTCGAGGCCAGGCACGCAGCAACGACCACCAACTTCGAGCGCCTCAAGAACCGCCGGGCCGTCCGACTCGCATTGCGGATAGCAGATCTCGGTTCGGCGAAGCTTCGACCACTGCGAAGCTTGCGTAGGACTCCACGACAACTCAGACGCCCCCACCGGACTCAGCCCGAGGTTGCCAACACTCTGCGGCAAATGCGGCCGAACTCTGGCAGGGTCGAAGGGCCGATGGTCTCCATCGTGGTTCCGACCCGCAACGGCGCCGCTCACCTTCGACGTCTGATGGATGGTCTGGAACGCCGGACTGCCTACCGATCGTTCGAGCTGATTGTCGTTGACAACGGATCAACGGACGAGACGGCCGCGGTCTTGGCTTCGGCGACATCGCACATGGTGAACTTGCTGGCCAATGGTTCCAACCAGACCTTTTCCGAATCTTGCAACCAGGGGGCTGCCGCGGCGACCGGTGATCTGATCCTGTTCCTGAACAATGACACCGACCCGATAAACCACGGCTGGCTGGGAGCGATGGTCGATTCACTCGTCGATGAGGACCATCCGGACAGGGTGGCGGTCGGCGCGGTACTCGTCTACCCGCAGGGCCGCAACACCCGGGCACCAGGCCAGGCCCCGCTGACAGTTCAACATCGGGGAATCGCTTTCAACTGGGTCGACGGAGGGCCCCGACCGGTCAACCTCGGCATCGGCGAGGACGCAGACGACCCCGAACTGTTGGAAACCAGGACGGTCGCTGCTGCAACCGCCGCCTGCCTGATGGTCCGGCGCACCGCATTCGAATCGGTTGGAGGGTTCACCGACCGCTACGTCTACGGATGGGAAGACGTAGACCTGTGCATGAAGCTCCGCCACGAAGGCGGCAAGATAGTGGTCAGTGGCGAGGCCGTGCTTTTTCATCACGAGTTCGGAACCCAAGACGCGTTGGGCGCAGAGCGCCGCAGAGTCAACTACCTGAACAACTCACGCCTGTTCATGGAGCGCTGGACTCCCCAACTACGACGGCTGGTCCAGAGGGACAAGCTCCTGGGCTCCGGCATGTGGGCTGCGACTGCCGACCGCTCCATGGCAATCACTGTCACCGACCTCGATCAGGCAGCCGGTTTCGGCGATTGGCACACTGCCCACGAACTCGGAGACGCCTTCGGCTCCCAAGGCTGGACAGTCAGCTATGTCCAACGGAAGCACGACGACTGGTCATCGATCGGCAGTGTTGATGTCGTGATCGCCCTTTTACCCCAATTCGATCCTCTCACCTTGCCTAGCGGAACAATCGCTGTCGCCTGGGTACGCAACTGGGTGGATCGCTGGCTCGAAAACGACGGTTTCGAGGCCTATCACACGGTGGTGGCTTCGACTGAGACGTTCGCCGAGCGCATCAGACAATCCAGCCTGCACAACGCAGCGGTGATCCCCTTGGCCACCAACCCTGATCGGTTCCAGCGCGGCGAGCCGGACATGTCATTGCGCTGTGATTACACGTTTGCCGGCAGCGCCTGGGGCGGCCCAAGAGACATCGTCGACAACCTGGAGGTCCGTCCGCAAGAAGATTTCAAACTGTTCGGCAAGGGTTGGGACCGGTTCGGCCGTGGCATCAGATACTGGAGAGGCCATCTTGCCTACGAAAGACTCCCCGCCCTCTACTCCTCAACCAACATCGTGCTGGACGACACCGTCGAACCCAATCGCCCCGCGCTGAACTCGCGCGTGTTCGATGCTCTTGCTGCCGGAGCGCTGGTCCTCACGGACAACCAAGCGGGCTCGGACGAGTGGTTCGAGGGACTGCTACCCACATACGCAGACCGCTCAGATCGGAAGAGCGTCGTGTAGGGAAAGAGTGTAGATCTCGGTGGTCGCCGTATCATTAAAAAAAAAAAACATAATAAAAAAATGAAACAGTCTTCGGGATTTATACTATGTACTAGTTTATTTGACCTTCCTCTCGCATACTTGCGTGGTTGTTAGTTCTCTAGATACGTTTCTCACCAAGCTCGTTT
>CALCCX010000335.1 GCA_937900165.1 uncultured Acidimicrobiia bacterium
CGGACCTCAGGATGGGCGGAGTCGATACGGACCGTGTCGTCCGAACTGCGACGCGATCGTGGCTCATCGTCCAAGTCGGAATAGGCCTCGACCGCTGCGCGGCGTTTCTTCTCTCGCTTGGAAGGTGAAGCGGGAGCATGCGACTGGGGCAAATCGCCGGCTCGCACCGTCTTGCTCGTCGTCGAGCCGGAACCGGAAGACGACTGCTGCGACCGAAGCTCACCGTCGCGTTCTTGAAGCCCATCGCGTCCGGATTGTCCGGATGCACCACCACGACGTCGACCGCTTCGCCGCTCACCGTCCCGCTCACGCGGTACTCGACACCATCCCGACTGTGGCGCCCGGAATGCTTCCTTTGATGACGATCTTGTTGCTGCCGCCCTCGACCTTGAATGATGCGATCAGGAAGTCATTGTCCTGGAAGCGGATCGAGTCGATGCAGCCCTTGATGGTTTCCATGGAATCTCTCTTTATGCGTGTCGTGAAAAGCGGCCCCCCTCCCGTCAGAGGGGGGCCTGTTGCGGTTCGTGGGAAAGATCAGAAAGGCGGGTTAGGGACTCCGCCCTGCTGAGGTGACTGCTGAGGCGCGGCAGGGGCAACCTGCGGTGGTGCCTGCACCGGACGCTCGATTGGGATACCTCCACCCTGTCCGAAGCCCGGCTGGGGGGGCGCGGCCTGGCCAGGGAAGGTCTGCTGTTGCGGGGCTTGCGCCGGAGGGGCCGCCTGTGGAGCCATCGCTCCAGGCTGGGGACCTCTGTTGTCCGGCAGCATGATGAAGTCGACCTGTTGCTTGCCCTGATGTTCGTGGTGCCCTGTGACCTTGACAATGCAGGTGCGACCCACAAGGTCACTGGTGCGGCACTGGATCTGCGCTCCTGGCTGCGCGTTTACTCCGAGCGCCTGGAAGTAGGCCATGACGAAGTTTTCCGCATCCTGACTCATGGTGGTGTGTTCCCAGAACTTGCGGCCCTGGTGTGGCCCCTCCGTCACAACGAGAATCGTGGTCAGCTTGTCCTTGGGCGTGGTAGTCGTGCCTTCCGTCACGGATTCCACGAAGCAGCGATACTCGCCGACCGGAAGAGGCGCGAAGTCGCCAGCGGGAGTGGCTCCCTGGCCGAATGCGAATGAGATGTTTCCGTCTTGATTCATTGTGTTGTTTCCTGCCCGCCAAGGCGAGCTTCAAAGGTTTGGATCGCCGAAGCCGCTTGCTCCGGTGACAGATCCTCATACCGATCCTCGGAGAACGAGGACCGGAGCCAATCCATCAACTGCATGTGTTGCAGGTCAGGGTTCTTGTCGAGAGCCTGAGACTGGAGAGCATAGAGGCGCTCCACTTGCTCATTGAGGGCTCTTGGTGCTGCTTGTGGCGCGTATCCGAGCTCGTTGCCATAGGCTTCAATGAGCGCGGTTGCAAACCAGAATGGATCGTCTGATGCCCCCTCAATCCGAACGGGGAGACGATGGAGGCGATCCTTTTCGACCTCTGCTAGTCGGGGGCTGTTCGGATGGAACTGGGAGAGACGGACAACGATGTCGAACTCTTCTTTGCCGGCCTGTTCTTGGACAATGTGACCATCGGGCGAACTTCGGTTTCGGAGTATGTGCGAACTGTGCCGATGGGTAGTCCCGAGAACTATCTCGGCAACGATCCCATTCAGGGGAACAGCCCCAACTTCTGGTTGGCAACCTTCGGGCCCCAGACATCGAAGCGGTCAGGCGATCGTTACCACACTCAGGTGTGTGGCGGCGCCATCTTCTGTTCGGGAAGTGTCAATGACGAGTTCGACCCGGAGGGCTACTACTTCACGGTGCAGGTCGACGCGCTCCAGGCCGGTGCGCTCGACATCGAGGTGTTCGACGTTGTGCACTTCAACTATGGCGACGCGTGCACCGAGACGAGCGCGCCGACCAGCAACGGCGGCAACGGCGGCTCCTGGCTCTTCGCCGATGGTTCCGTGGCTGCCGAGGCGTGGTATTCCGGAAACACCAATGGGCTGGGCAACTATCCGGAGGAACGATATGAGGTCGGCGGTGCCGGCAACCCCGGCGGCGCCGCGTGGTGTCCGGGGGACAACGGGCTCTCCGGCACCGACTACGAGATGACCGTCATAGTTCGCGGTCCCGACAACACCCCCTTTGACAACACCGACAACCCCGTCGTGTGCTGGTCCCGGTGGGGAGCCGACACCCGCGCCGACCAGGGCGACTTTGTGGCCGACCTTCTCGACAACTCCGGTCGTCAACCCATCGATTCGGGATCGGTGGGTGGATACTCGGTTCCCTCGCCGAGTTCAGTGGTATTTCGTGACTACTTCCGCGAATGGGCCAACGTTTGCTCGGTCGGAGCCCCTCAGGTGGGCAACTACATCGTTCAGATCCGAACGAATGCCGATGCCTCCAACCCGACTCTGTGGGACCCGTCGATCGCGACCCAGGGGCGGAATCGTTTCAGTCTCAAAGCCGGGTTCGGCTCACCGTCGTCGCCGACCTACGGGTCCAATGTGTCGATCTCGGCCGACGGTCGACTCCCGATGTACGTCAATGTTCCCCCTGGCGCTCCGTCGACGTGTGCGGGAAGCCCGACGTGCTTCTACATCGCACGCGTGCTGCCGGAATGGGCCGGTCAGCAGCTACAGCTAGACGTCTACGACCTCACCGATGGGTCGTCAATCAACGTGTCGTTCATTCCGCCGCCCGATTCGGGTCTTGGCACCTTCGCCGGCTGTGATTTCGTGTTCTTCGATGAGGGAGGCACCACGGTGGACCTCATCGAGTCGAACTGCACGGCGACCTACGCCGCCAATTCCCAGCTCGGCAATGGCGGCAGCAACGGTGACTCGATTGCTGCCTTCATCGACATCCCGATCGGTTACACATGCAATTCGGCGAGCGCCTTCGGTTGCTGGGTAACCGCGGAGTTGACCTTCAACGGCACACCGTCGGACACGACCACCTGGTCCGCTGAGGTCACCGGTGATCCGATCCGGCTGATCGAATAGGCCAGACCGCGGGAATCCCTGAGCGGACCTGGTCCGACGAAGGCGATCCGGAAGACCCATCCAGACGGATGTGGCGTATCACCAAATCAGGGAGCGATGGCTCAACCACTGCCCGTGGTGTGCCGACAGGGTGTAGAGGTGGCGCGAGCCGCGACCTGTGGTCCGAATGGGAGTGACGGTGAAGCACCGACGTGCGCGAGGAGAACGAGGTGCCGTGCTGGTCGAATCGGCGATCATCACGCCGATACTCCTGCTCTTCATTTTTGCGATCTTCGAGTTCGGCTTCGCGTTCAGGAACTATTTGGGTGTGTCGAACGTGGTGCGTGACGCGGCCAGAGAAGCGAGTGTCGCGGGCAACAACGGCGACGCCGACTACCGCATGCTTCGAGCGATAGAACGCGCCGCCGCGGCACTGCCCGACAATGCGCTCGAGATCATCGTGATCTTCGAGGCCACCGGCCCCAACGCGAACGTACCGAGCGGGTGCAAGTCGGGAACCGCCAGTGTCGGTGTGTGCAATGTCTACACCTCGTCCAGTCTGCTGTTGGATGACACCCAGTTCGGTTGCCAGACCACGCCTATCGATCCGATCAATTCGCTCGACCGCTTCTGGTGCCCGTACGACCGTGAGGTCTCGGCCGGCGCGGGGCTCGACTATGTCGGTGTCTACGTACGAAGCACGCACGATTACGTCACCGGCTTCTTCGGAAACTCGGTGACGTTCGAAGATCAGATGATTCTCAAAGTGGAGCCGCAGACCCAATGAGCAAGATTCGCAGATTCTCGCGCCGCGCCCGTGATGATCGGGGTGTCGCCCTCGTCGAGATGGTGATCGTGGCGCCACTGCTCGCCCTCCTGATCGGTGGCATCGTCGAGTATGGGATGTTGTGGCGTGACGACCTCTCCGCAACCACGAGTACGCGTGCGGCCGCGCGCGTCGCCTCGAACCTGGGGGACGACAATCTCGCCGACTACGAGGCGCTTCTGAGCCTGAGTTCAGGGTTGGCGAGCATCGACGGCGTCACGATCGAGGGAGTTCTGATCTACGAGGGCAGTGCGGCCGACGGTGCGCCCGACTCGAGCTGCTTCGATTCGTCCGGAGATCCGCGTTCGTGGTCCGGCGAATGCAACTACTACAGCTCTGCCGACCTGGTCACGGTTGGCGGGATCGACTGTTCTGTCTCATGTTCTCAGTTCCCGGCCAACTCGACTAGATCGGAAGAGCGTCGTGTAGGGAAAGAGTGTAGATCTCGGTGGTCGCCGGATCATTAAAAAAAAAAAGAAAATGAATAACAGCCTTTTCATAGCTTATGCGTTAATGAGACTCTGTGACAGTATGTGTGTCAAGTGCAAAACACTGCTGCAGTGCTCCGACCATCGACCTCCA
>CALCCX010000336.1 GCA_937900165.1 uncultured Acidimicrobiia bacterium
GATGTCCGACGGCACCTCGATACGCCGCCAGATTGGAGGCCTGATGCCGCGCAGGGTGATCTTCAGTTGATGAACTGTGTTGCTCACGCCGGTCACCACTATTCCTTGGGGCGGGGATTGCGCATGTGTAGCTCGGCTCTCTTGGCGTGGAAGGCATCGGGGTCGAAGTCGGTTCCGAGCCATTCCATCATCTCGTCGCGGTCGACAACCTGTGGTTCGTAGTCCGGGTCGTCGAGCATGGCGAGAATGTCCATGTACCCCCACGACCCGCCGCAGTCCTCCGGCGGGCAAGCACGCGCACCGTCGTGGAGAACCGGGTAGGTGACGCCGAGCTGCATGGTTCCCGTGTCCTCGACGGTGATCGTGTGGTCCCAACTGTCGCCCCAGTCGTACATCCACGAGATCGTCGAACCCTTCTTCGGGAGGGCTTCGCTGATGGTGACGTCCTCTTCGTCGTCACCGACGGTCTCGAGGGTTTCGTACACCGGCGAGTACCAGATCTCGTCGACCTTGAACGAGTGAAGGTGCGAGTCCTCCCACCCCATGGCGCCGACAAGCGCACCGTGGAGATCGCCAAGCGTGCCGAGGCCGGCGACTTCGATGACGCGCCAGATCTCAGGTTCAACGTCGTTGAGCGAGACGCGAAGGACGCGGGTTTCGGAATTGTCGGTCATAGTGTTGCCTCTTTCCAGTGTCGGTCGGTGTCGAAGGTGTCCACATCGATCTCGCCGGCGACGGCCGCCGTGATGAGCGCCTCCCGGTATCGGCAAGGAGATTGAGCTGGGTGGTGAGGAAGCCCGCCGACGATCCCAGCGATCCGATCCTGGAAAGGCGTCAGCAAGACAGCGAGACGCCACGATGGCGCTCCAGCCAATCAGCCCAGGCTTGGCGCACATTCCGCGGAAGAACGAGCTCGTCCCACAAATCGATCAGCTCGTCGGCCTGAATGAAGCGGCGAATGTCATCCTCGTTGCCCTCTCGGAGGACTTGCTCATACACGCGGGCGCGTTGTTGGCGATTGGCAAGGTCGTATCGGCGAGCAGGGCCACTCCAACGAATATGTAGCGGCAGTTCCACCACACCAGTGACCTTCTCGACATCCGCAACATCGAGATCATCCGGCACGGCGGGAACCTGAGCAGTGGCCCTTGTCAACCTGTTCATAGTCGTCTCAGCGTAGCGTCATCCCCTGCAGCCGTTGAGCAAGAACGCGTCAAGAACACGCATCGGCGCATTCACGGAACACATACAGTCCCGGAGTGACAACCCTGCACTTTCGATTCAGCGGAGAGCTCGACGCAGACAAGTGAGAGGCGCATCCGTTCCATGGATTCCGACGACTACGAGTTGATCGGTTAAGGGGCGACCGCTCCAGTCTCCTGCCGTTCCTCGTCGGTTCGCGTGTTTCCCCTCCTACACTTTCGGCCCCACGCCCTCGTAGCTCAGGGGATAGACCACCGGTTTCCTAACCGTTTAGGGGAGTTTCGCGTACCAAGGTGAACCGGCTGAAAGCCGTACTGTGCTCATGTTTTCGCCTCTCATCCTCTCGCATCGTTTCTCACGTTTTCACTCCCGTTGCGGCCCAGGTGCGGCCCAAACGCGGCCCAGGGAGGCAGCGTCCAAGGTGGAGCCAAATCAAGTGGACCTTCCCAGCGAAACGCGTCCCGTGCGCGTCCGGGGTAATCGCGGAAGAGCCACTTTCCGTGTGTAGGCATGGAAGCGCGGTGCAGGATGATCGACACGGAAACTGCGTGGCCGATAGGACTTGCTGGGCCGCTGCGTGCGGGCTGAGGACGGACCAAGGGGATCCCGTTGACATCCTCCGGCGTGGGGTCTGACACAATGGTGTGACACCCAGAAACTCCGCACGCTGCGGTGGCGAACCCACTCGGATCTGCTGGATCTTCTATCTAGCCGCTCATGCGTTGCTCGCGGCCGGCTCGGACCAGGTGATTCTCACGTCGGACTCCGTCGTCAACTGGTCGAGGAAGGTGATGGAGTCGAAGGCTTGCTCGGGCAGCCACACGCCAGCCTCTACCTCCCCAATGAGTGAGGCGGCAGCGGCGAGGGCATCCGCAGTGGCCTGCGATTCACCCATAGCTTCGAGGAGCACCGTCGCTGTGAGGTCCCCGGCCCTTGCCGTGGCAGACACTTTCACGGGCGCCGGGCGTGCAGTGCCAAACAGTTTCATGGGCAGCCAGGTCAGAGCACCACGCACTCGCGGTAGCGCCGAAAGTCGGAGCACTCGAAGGCGGGCGGATATCGCCATGATCCGGTCAATCCAGCGAGGGTCCAGAGCAATCACCGTGGCAGCTGACTTCACACCCAGGGTCTCGTTGTACCCAAACTGGTCGGCGAGCGGGAACCACCGGGCCTGGCGGAAACCGAGGTCGGGCCCAAACCAGACCGGGCGTGGCTCGGTATAGGGGAGGACGAGCCGAGTCGACCCTGCGCGAGGCTCAGGGAAGGGCCGACTTCCTGCTTCGAGCATGAAGTCGAGGGCCTGTGGGCCAAACTCGTCGTAGAGGCTCAGGAGTATGCCAACCTCCAGGTCGGTCGGGTCCTTGACCGCACGAGCCGCGCTGGCAGCCATGAGATTGGTCACGCCTGGCGCCAGTCCGATGCCAAGGACCGCCCGTGCACCCGACGTCACAGCTTGCTCGTGCAAACGACGCGAATCCTCCATGATCCGGCGATCGGCATTGATATCCACATAACCCAAGCCCCGCTCGACCGCTTCCGCCAGCACGAGGCCAGTCGAGTCTTCCAAACAGACAACAACCGTCTCGACACCGTCTAGGGCATCGGCCACACTTTCAGGATCGCGGATGTCCATTTGCACGCCTCGCGCCCCATAGCCGATGCGGTCAGCGAGCGTCTCGGCGGCTGCCCCACGGCGGCCCCCGATCAAGACCCTGCCGGGAAAACGGCTCGCCAGGCGTTCACTGACGCGAGCCCCGACATGGCCGTAGCCACCCACGACCAAGATCTGGCCGTCCCCTCGCCCTTCGACATTCTTGACGTTCGTATCATTTCTGTTCATTTCACAATCCTTGTCCTGATTCCCAGCTGCTCACCACCGATACGTGGGCCATGACATGGGAGCTTTCTTCTCGTGGCCTATGCGGTGATCTAGCCCATGGCCAAGGCCATCGTAAACCTTCCAGTCAGGTGAAATGTCAATAGGGCCGAATGGCACAAGGATTCGGGTCCCGCGCTCGAGGGTCAGCCTTCTGTCCAGCGATGCCACGCTGGTGTGATGCGAGAGATGAGCACCCGAGGACCACCTGCTGCAGCACCGAGAGGATGACCAGTGTCATGGCTGGTTCGGGTTGACGGACCGACTGCACGGCCTCCAGGTGGGACTCGGGGAAATCGACCTGCGAACCGTTGTCCGGTTTCTTCCGGCCACCCGCAATACGCGATGGGTCTGCGCGCCGGCCGTCTATGGGGCGTACCGCCCGATGACCGCGTCGGACGTGACCTCGAGAACTCCGTGTGAGAGTTCTATGGGAAGAGAGGGGTTGGTGATTGCCAGGGAAGTAATGCCGTGGACCGTGGACCAGAACGCGAGTGCCATCTCTAGTGGATCATTCTGTCTCATCAGTCCGGCCCCGACGGCTCGAGCGAGATTGTCGATGAGTTCAGCGAGACCGGAAGCCTGGGTGGGATCGGCCACCTCATCATCTCGAGGAGCGGCGTAGGGAGTCATGAACAGGACGCGGTAGTGCTCAGGATGACCGACTCCCCAGTCCAAATAGGCGTGCCCTCGGCCCCGCAGTTCGACGAGCGGGTCGTCGGTCTCGGGTAGCGCTGCCTCGAGCTCTCTTGCGAACCGTTCGAACTGTCTCCGGCATGCCTCCAGGACAAGTATCTCCTTGGTGGGAAAGTAGTAGTACAGGGCTGGGGGTGTGCAATCCACCGCTTCAACCACGGCATCGATAGAGACAGCCTGAACGTCGCCGGCCGCAAACAGCAACCGATCGGTGGCATCAAGGATCATCTCCTTGAGCTCGCCTCGGGGTCTGCGCGCCATGGATCTCCTCCTCTAGGAACACTAAAATATAGTAGCACTACACGCTACCGCAAGTATGCGATGACCGCGTGCGCAATGTGAAAGACGAGGAAGATGGCCGCTGGAGCAATGAAGAAGACTGGGCGATAGCGCAAGCGCGCCGGGAAATGGAATCTCTCACCCATCAAGCCAAGCCCGACCATCCAAAACAGATTTGTGTAAGCCGGAGCCACGAAACCAAGCATGCTGGTGCTCCAAGCACTGTCCGGAAAGAGAATCAGCGCCCCATACGACAGGTAGTAGAACGCCACCCCAGCCAGGTACAGAGCTAACCCTTGTTTCTGAGTTCTGCTGGAAAGCCCAATGGAGAAGAACGCCGGCATCGCGAATACCAAGATCCGCATGATGCTTTCGCCGCTCAGCAATACGTCCGGGATATCTCTGTTGAATAGGGCGGGCGTCAGCGCAGCTGGGAGGCTGCTCATGAGGATCAGACTGAAGAACAGAGGTGGAAGCGTCAGCCAAATGCCATTCCTTACGATATTTCGAGCGAGTCGATGCCATACCCCGTTGTGTGGGGCGGTGGCTATGGCGGCGGTGCGAATCGAGATCGGAAGAGCACACGTCTGAACTCCAGTCACACTGATATATCTCGTATGCCGTCTTCTGCTTGAAAAAAAAAACTAATTACACATAA
>CALCCX010000337.1 GCA_937900165.1 uncultured Acidimicrobiia bacterium
GCTATACGCGCGAGCTGACCGACCACATCGAGCAGGCCGCTCTGGCCGCTTTGGCCGATCGTCGTCCGGCGCGGCTGGGCTGGAGCGTGGGCCGTGTCGGGTTTGCCAAGAACAGGCGCACGACCGGCGGCCCTGTGGATCACGACCTGCCCCTGCTGGTCGCGCGCGGAGAGGACGGCGCAGTGCGAGCGATCTATGTCAGTTACGCCTGCCACTGCGTCACCCTGTCGAACAACAAGATCAGCGGCGACTGGGCCGGCTACGCCCAGGAGCAAATCGAACGTCGACACTCCGGCGCGATTGCCCTGGTCGCCGTCGGTTGCGGCGCAGACTCGAACCCCCCATCGGGCGTCACCGGCGGACGGGGCGAAGTGGCCGCCCGATACGGCGCGGACATCGCCGACGAGGTCGATCGCCTGGCGCATGCCGCCCAGGACCTGCCACCGGCTGAGGGTGAGTACACCGAGACCGACTATGTCCTGAATCTGATGGCGACGGTGCTCGACTACCAGATGCATACGACCACTGTTGTGAAGGCGATTGAGTACTTCAAAGCGAACCGGTGGGACGACGTTCGCTCACTCGAAGATCTCGAAGAACGGTTCGGGTCGCATCCGGATACGAAAGAGGGCAACACCGCCCTCGCCAACTCAATGTGGGACAACAACCACTGGACCAGGGCCAAGCAACTCCGCGACCTGGCCGCCTTCTTCCGATCGATCGGTGTCCTCGACCAGGAGAGACTGGTTGCTTGGGCTGCCACCGCGGCCTTCGCCGATGACTTCGAAGGCAAGGTGAGGGGTCTTGGCCCGGCCATCTTCCAGTGGTTGGTGATGCGCCAGGGCGTCGACACGGTGAAACCCGACGTTCACGTCAGACGGTTCGCCGAAGGTGTGCTGGGTCGTGGCCTCGGCGACAATGAATTGATCGCACTGGTGACCGCCGCGGCCGAGCGGCTGCCGACCAGCGCTCGCGAGCTGGACTGGGCAATCTGGGAAGCGTCACGCCGAGGAGACCTGGAACAGTAAGGCTGAATCGCTGCAAAGGTGGCCGGTGTGCAGGCTGTCCTTGGGTCTCGGACGGGCATAAATAAACCCGCTCGGATAAGTGTCACGGCCCGTTTCTAGGCTGTCCAGATGGATTGGCAGCTGAGCGATCTCTACGGCATTGAGGACGAGCTGATGGCCATGGGCCTGGACGTGTGGAGCGCCTGGGTGCACGACGTCAGGCCGAGACTCCTAGAAGATCCGAGTCCGACCAATCCGTCGCTCAGAATCACCGAGACCCACACCCAACAGGTTTGGATCCCGGGGACTGATGTATACGTGGTCTTCTTCCCGACAAGCGACAACCATGTCATGTTGATGAGCGCTGTCAACCTCCTGGACGAACTCGGCTAGACCGTGGAAGCCCGCCGACGGGCGTCAGCGAGACGTTCTCGAACCACCGGATCCGTTTCGAAGTGCGCGTGGGCAATCCAATCCCTGAGAAGCCGTACGATGCTCGGAGGTAAATCCCCTGCCTCATGACATTCCCACAAGGCGTCGAGCAGCTCTTCGCCGAATTTGTCCCGTGCCGCCTGATCTAGCCCAGCAAGGACCTCTATCGACGACTTGCGGCCAGGCAAGCGCCGCGTCGACTCGGTCATGCTCATGCCACCCCTCCATTCTCGAACATACGTTCGATATTCGATTGCCCGATCCTATCGCGAAAGCGCGACAGGAACTTGCGATGCTTGATTTCCGCAATCTCCGAGGGGAATGCGGTGATCAGTACAACGAACCTAGCCGAGCCTCAACAATCGTGAGAACGAACTTACTCGTCTGGTTTCCCGTCCTCTTCATTTTCTTCGCGTTCCTCGGAGTTGGACCAAAACCTCCCGGTCACTTGGACGGGGCGCTCCTCGATCAGCCCCCTTCCAAGAGGCTCCGGTATCCGATAAGTTGAACGAATGCCAGGAAATGACGGTACCGAAACCGCTGGCTGCCATACAGACGTTGTCGGCGCAGTTGGGAAAATCGGAGCGCGGAGGCGCGTGAAACGAATGGGTCGGGGATACGTTGCCGCGGCGATCGTCTTAGCGTTGATAGCACCAGTGGCCGTATCGCCGGCTCCGGCCCAAGCTGCCGATCCGGCCTACGTCACCATTGAGACTGCTTGCATTCTGCAGTTCGGTAACGTCTCAGCAAGGGCCATATGGGCGGTGACCGGGACCGAGGGAACAACGGCCGAGATCGTCGCTTGGACCAACGGGACAGACGACGGTCTGGGCGCTCGTGATGGCGCGATCGCCGAGACGGTCTCGGCGGCGGCCGGAGTCGTCACCATCTCCCAGACCCTCACGGTTGAGCTGACCGATGGCGCTCAGGTCGACACCTACGAGGTCGCTGCTCCGAGCACGATCGATTGCAGCCAGACGGGAGCGGGCTACACGTCGCGCGATGGCCTCGACGAGATAGTGACAATCAGTACCGGCTGTCTACCCAACCGACCCGCCGAGGGCTTCGGGCCAGCCCGCAAGTTCACCGTTGCCACGTTCCCTTCCGATGGCGCGGTCAGCGGAGCCACGCTCACCGGCTTCGGCGGCTTGGTCGTGACTCTGTTTGTGAATAGCGGCGTCATCTTCGCATGGTCGGACCTGGCAACTTCCGACGAGCTCGACCTCTCAGGTGTCCTCGTTGCGGACGTAGCGCTTGCCACCGGCGGCACTCGCCAGACAACCTTCGACATCGACATCACAATCCGCTGCGGCGGTGAAGCGCAGGTCTTCTTCGGCCCTGGAAGCCCAGGGCGTTTCGTCGATGATGACGGCTCGGTGTTCGAAGAAGAGATCGAGTGGTTGGCCGAACAGGGGATCACCCTGGGTTGCAACAGTGACGGGACGCTGTTCTGCCCCGGCGATCCAGTCAGTCGCGCTCAGATGGGGTCGTTCTTGGCGAGGGCTTTGGAGCTGACGCCGGTGCCTGGTGATCGTTTTGATGATGTGTCCGGTACGCATGAGGCGAATATCAACGCGATCGCCGATGCGGGGATCACGCTGGGTTGCAACAGTGACGGGACGCTGTTCTGCCCAGGCGATACGATCAGTCGCGCTCAGATGGGGTCGTTCTTGGCGAGGGCCTTGGGTCTGACGCCGGTGCCTGGTGATCGTTTTGATGATGTGTCCGGTACGCATGAGGCGAATATCAACGCGATCGCCGATGCGGGGATCACGCTGGGTTGCAACAGCGACGGCACGTTGTTCTGCCCCGGTGATCCTGTCACGCGTGGTCAAATGGCCGGATTTCTGTTCAGGGCACTGGCCGAAGGCGCCTGATTGGATGGCGGGCGTCCTCGCCTGGTTGACAAACTTTGTCCGACTCGGCCCGTATATATGGGTCGGGTGATACACTGACCCATATGAAAACTACGGTCGAGCTCAATAAGGATCTCCTGCATCGGGCCAAGCAGGTTGCGGCGGAGGAAGGCACAACACTGCGCGCCTTGCTCGAGTCCGGGTTGCGCTCCGAGTTGGACAAACGCAAGGCCGGCGATTTCGCCCTGACCGATGCCTCTGTCGACGGAAAAGGTACACAGCCGGGCGTTGCTGAGGGCGATTGGGATGCCATCCGCGACGCGATTTACCTCGGTCGTGGCGCATGATCGCGGTCGACTCAAACATCCTCGTATACGCGCACCGGCGCGACTCTGCGTTCAACGTGGCCGCCTGCAGCGCGATGCGGGTTCTGGCGGAGGGCCGATCGCCATGGGTCATACCGTGGTCGTGTGTCCACGAGTTCATCGCGATCGCGACGCATCCCCGCATCTACGATCCGCCGTCGACGATCGACGCAGCTCTCACCCAGGTGGAGGCGTGGCTGGATTCCCCCTCGCTTGTGATGCTCAGCGAGACGGCCAAACACTGGGAATCGCTAAGAGAAACGCTCGAAACCTCCGCTGTCGTCGGCGCCCGCGTGCATGACGCTCGGATCGCTGCTATCTGCGTCGCCGGCGGGGTCCGTGAGCTGTGGTCGGCCGATCGGGACTTCAGCCGGTTCGACATCAAGGTGCACAACCCGCTGAAGGCCTGAGCATCCAGGAGCCCCCAAACCGCAGGAAGGCCGCCCCTTGAGACGGCCTTCCTGGATCTTTGGAACTGCCTTTGATCAGGCGGTTGCTTCTGCTGAGAGTTGGCGGATGCGGCTCGACTGGAAACGCAGCACAGTGATGATGCTGCCCAGTCCGAACGTTATGCCGAAGAGATACAGGGCGACGCCGAAACGGCGGAACCCCTCTAGTACATCTCCCCAACGCTTCAACGACTCAGGCGTCCACGTGCCGACGTTGCCGGCTACAACGAAGTGGAGGATGACCGCGACCATGATCACCATCATTCCCATTGCCATGAACACCATGAATATCTTCACGGTGGGCGGCATTTTCAGCGTGTGCACTTCGGTTCCAGCTGTCTCCTGGATTTCGCCTCCGCCTTTGCGGAAGACACCGAGGATGCGAGCAATCGCGAACGAGATCGAAGCGAAAATCGCCAGGAACCCGATGAACTGGAACGATGGGATCAGGTGAGACAACCGAACGGCGCCCTCGTTGGCCGGACCGAAGTCCGATACGATCGAGGCCCGTCCGATGGACATGCCGAAACCGACCGTCCATGCCATGAGGGCCATGGCGAACATCGGCGCCCACAGCGCCCTTCCCATCTTTTGTGGTCTGTTGTACCCGAGGCCCTTGGCGGTTACCTCGACGTCGAATGTGTGATTCTTTGCCATGATTGATCCTCCTGGCCTAGTTGCCCGTCGAGACGATCTCTTTGATTCGATCGAACTGGAAGGCGAGCACGTTTCCGATGGTCACGAGAGCCATGACCACGCCGGCCAAGAGCAGGCCGAGCGATATCTCCCGCAGCGGTCCCAGCCAGGCAAGCCAAGCTTGGAAGCTCTGCAAGGTGCGCTCTCCGCCTTCGCCGTAGATCACGACCATGTAGAGCACGAACTGGAGCATGGCCAGCATGACGCCCATCATCATCAGCCCGACGAACACTTTCGCCGAGGTCGGCATCATCAAGGTCTTGACGGTGATCCCTAGCGACTCCTGGACCTGGCCGCCACCCTCACGCAGCGACGCAAGGATCGAGCCGAGCAGGAACGAGATCCCGGCGAGCAAGAAACCCTCACCGAGGAACTGGAGACCTGCGGTCCATGCCTGGGCGCCCGATCCGGTCCTGGTACCGATGTTGGCCGACCAAATGAACGAAGCGATCAGCCCGGCGAAGACGAGCATGTAGCCCATAGCCAGCATCGGTGCCCACAACGTGCGGGCCATCTTGTGGATCGGGAGTGGATTCGGAACCGTCGTCGACGCAGTCGCGGCGCCGTAAGACGTCTTGATCTTGCCCGTCTGAACGTTGCCGTCACCGTCCGGCTTGAGTTCGCCGAGGCTCGCCTTGACGCTCTCGACTCGCTGCCACAGCCGGATGAGTATCCCAACGAGCACGATGCCAATGGCGAACTTGATCGTTCCGAAGGACATTGTCGTCAAACCGAACGACCAGGCCAACGTCTCCGCTGCCGTCTGGGGGTCCCCGGTGTTCGCCGCGGCGATATTGGCGATGAGGGTGATCATCGCCATCATCAGGCCGAGGGCTGCAACTGCATATCCGATATTGAGGTGGCGAGTCGTGGCCTTGTAGTCACCCACCGACTTTGGGCGAGTGATTGCATCAAGTCGTGTAGTCATTTTTCTCCTTTCGCCGATGCACCCCGCGGAACCGAGCGACGGGCGACATTGTTGGGACTCTGTAAGGTGGGCGACAATATGAATAGGTCGCCTAGACGACATTCTCCTGTTGTGATTCGGACAGTCGGCGCCGATCGAATCTATGGCGGTTTGGTCCCTGTCGCGCTACGAGCTCGGTGGTGTATCGAAATCGCAGCGTGGGCCAGGGGCCTTGGCAAGCCGCAGGTCGAGGGTGGCGAGCGGTGCCCCGAGTGCTTCGGCGACTGCGATGTACCAGGCGTCGTAGGCTCCGACGTTGTGACGGAGTTCCCAGATCCGTGCTCCGAACGGCTCATAGGACAACAGCTGAACCTGAAGGTCGAGCAGGTCCGCATGGGCCAGGGCGGTGACTTCGGATGGGAGATCGCCATGGAGCTCAGAACGCCTCAGCACGTTCGCCACCTCGACCGTGAGGATGTGCGGCGCGACCAATTTGCCAAAGCTCAGTTTCCGTTCGGCCCAGCGTCCCACGGGGCCCGAATCGACGAGAGCCGAAACGACCACCGAGGCGTCGACCACCAATGTCACCGTCGATCCGCATCCAGATGGTCGAGGATGGATTCCGGAGGCAACTGCGTATTGGTTGTGTCCTTGCGGGCAGACACCCTGGCCATCAACGTGTCCATGTCCGGTCTTCGAGCCATTTCTATCAGTTCACCGCGCAGGTATTCCTGGAGCGAACGGCCTGACCGAGCAGCCCTGGCGGCGAGTTCGTTCCTCGCCTCAGTCGGTACGTCCCTGATGGTTATGGAAGTCGGCACACATGTATTATGCATGCAACGCAGCGATAATGCAACTGCTCGGTCTCCAAAAGGGCTGCAGCCCTAGGGGAGAGTGATGGTGGCGGCGGTTTGCACCGGGTGGGTTTCGCCGGTTTTGCTGTCGATCACGTAGACCTCCTCACCGAGGTCGGTGGCGGCGATGATCCAGCGGCCATCGTATTCGAGGCGGGTCAGGTTTCCAGGTCCGTCGTAGTCCCAGGTATCGATCGTCGATCCGTTCGCATCGATCAACGTCACCGTGCGTGATTCGCCACTCTCGGATCTGACGAGCATTGCGACGGTTTCGTCGTCTGGCGCGGCATCCGGTGCCATCACAACGCCATCGATGTCGACCTCGAACAGATCGGTTTCCCCAGATGGGTCGACCGAGTACAACGCTGTGGAGTCACCGGCGCCCCGTGTCACCAACAGACCGCCTGCGAACTCCGTGGCTCCAAGCGACGTGTCGCCTGACTCGCCGAACTCGACCAACGTGGTCACCTCGAGGGTGACCAGATCGACGAGTTGGATCCAATCGCCGTCCGCCACGACGGCCTGCGGAGCGCCATCGAGGCGGGTGGTGCCGATCAACGTGCCCTGCTCGTAGAGGGTCGACGGCGACCAGGGATCGTCGAGCCGGGTGGCGACGATACCGATGTTGCGCTGTTCCACGATGAATCCGTCCTCGACGAATCGTGTGCCCAAACGCCTTGCAGTCACCAACCATTCGGATCCGTTGGCGGTGGACACCTCGGCGGCTCGGTTGCGGAGGATTGTCACTCTGGGCTGGTTCTCGCCAAAAAGTCGGCTTCCAAGCGACAGCATTGGCTCGCCGATCCCCCCATCTGGGGGCAGATCGGATGCGGTGACTTGACCCTCGAAAGCGCCCACCCGCACCTCGACCAGCTCGGTGCCCGCCGCGGTCGAGACATTGACCGTCACGACGGTGCTGAACGGTGATGGGCCGGGGCGCACTTCGAGGATCCGATAGGCGGCGCCGCAAGCGGCAGCCAGACAGAACGCGGAGAACAACTCGTCCGGCGATTTCTCGAACACCTGTCCAAGGCGATCTTCCACAGATTGGCTGGTGCCCTCGTTGACGATCTGGTCGAGAGCGATGTCCCATTGTTCTGCCGCGATGGCGTCGAACAGGGTTTCAACGGTTAGGCGGGCCGTGGCGGTATCTATGTACGACAAAGGCTCCGCCATGACGGTCTCGATGAGGGCCGCCATGGTTCCGTCGCCCGCGGGCACTGCGGCCACCGTGTAGGTCTCTCGTCTCAGCGTTTCGTCACCAGAGGGCGAGACCGACCGGACAACGAGCGAAAGATAAGGCGGCTGGTCGGCGGAGAGCGGGAAGGCGAGGCCCTCGACCACCGAGCCGTCTGAGCATTCGTACAGGCATAGCGCCTCGTCGCTGTCAAAGGCAGCGCGGGCGGTTTCGGATAGACACGGCGAAGCGGCGGCACCGGCGGCGCGATCCGCCAGGAAATTCTCGATGAGTATGCGCACGGACTGGCTGTCCGGATCCCCAAAGTCCGATGGGTTGGTGGGCGTCGGAGTGGCGCACAGACCATCCGCTCGGCCGGCGTCGGACTCTGCAGCGGTGGCGAGCGAACGAAGCTCTCGAACGAATTTTTCCAACTCACCAGCGGGACGGACGGAGGACACGAAGGCCGCGATCTCATCGGTCATCGGCTCTTCCGGTCCGAAGGCAGTCAACTCGCTGTAGCTGCACGGATCGTCGGTTGGCCCGATCTGGAGGATGCCGGTGCGAAGGGCCTCGTTCGCGAAATACCAGATGGCCTCGCCCAGCGGGGCGTTTTTCCACTCCTCAGGGGGAGGATCCACCGGCCAGCGAGCCTCGATCACTCCGAGATCGGTGGTCCAGTACACGGCTGACTGACCGGCGATGACGTCAGGCTGATCGGGGGCGGGCCCTGGCCGTCCGGCGACCTCATCAGGGCCATACTCAGGATACGTAGGGAAGAACGAGGGGTCGGCACCGCAGGCGGACGCCGGTGACGCGATCGTGCTCGGTGATGGAACAATCGTTGTGACATCGACAGGCGATGTCGTGGTGGTGGCGGCAGTGTCGCCACCCGAGCAGGCGGCGAGCAGGAATAGTCCCCCGACTCCGATTGCCCAACCTCGTGATCTGGTCCTCACAGTGGGACGAACGACGAAGTCGTCTGGACAGGTTCCCCGACCGAGATGTTCGCCGGAACCTCCGAACCAGGTATCTCTGGCCGCGTCGTCGGATCGTGTTGTAGCGTTGCGGTGAGCGGAGGGTTGGCATGCGGGACCGAGACGGCCAAGTTGATACCGATATCGGACGGCTGACCGAACTCCGCGTTCACGGAGTCGGGGGAGCGACGCCCGAAGGTCTACTCGGCGTTCCGTCCACTGAGCTGGTTGCAGGAGACAAGAACGCCGGGTTCTATCGACCACCGTCCTGGATTCCCATTGACGGTCCAGACCGTGACCTCGAAGGCTATTCGTGGGGCGGGATCACGTCCCGGGCGCGGCTACGGGCCCTTTGGGTGCTTTTGCTCCCGTTCGCCTTTGTCAACCTCGCGGGGTGGATGTTCCCACACGGGGGCACGGCGGCGGATCGCCGAATCCGTCGTCGTCCGATACACGAGGCAATCGATGTTGGACTCATCAGGATCCTGGCGCTGTTCACCACCGGCATCGTCGCGACCTTCATCTCCTTCGTGGCGATCGACATTATCGGTCGGCGGTGTGCGGGCGACTGCCTAGACCCTTGGTACCTGGCCCCATGGCGCTGGTGGGCCAGCGGTGTCCCCTCTGGGATAGGTCTTGGTATCGGACTGGCAGGCGCGACCATTCTGGCCATCGCTTTCATCACCCGGCTGAGCCAGGTCAACCTGCGTTCGTCCTGGAGGGGCAGGATCACTGCCGATCCGGCCTTTCGGGTGGGCCTGACCAGTCGCCAGATCTGGGACTCCGGCCACGTCGCTCATCGACTCGGCCTCCTCCACACGGCTTTCGGACTTGCCGTGATCGGAGGGCTCGGAGCCCAACTTGCCACCGGCGCCACCGATTCGGATTTTGTCCGCCCATTGATGTTGGTCCAGGTGGCAGTGGCGATCGCCTGTCTGGTTGGAGTCGCCCGCCTGGCAGAGGTTGACAGTCGATGGGCGGAGCTGATGCTCAGCGTGGCCACGGTTGCCTGGGCAGGCACGGCCGTCGCCGCCTGGACCGCTGGGCGAGCTGATCCCGCCAACGCTTCCATGAGCCAGGGCCTCAGGGTCTTGTTTGCCGGGGCGCTTTTGTCCCTACTGGCCCCGTGGGCCGCCGGACTCTGGTCCATACTCGTCCAACGGATCAGCCGGACGGCGAAAAAGGATCCGGAGCCCGACCTGAGCGATGGCGGGGCGAGCATGCCGGTACGTATCGCAGTTCCCTTTCTGGGGCTCGGCCTGGCGGTCGCTTTTGGCAGCGGGATCTTGATCCGGGTGGCGATCTTCCTGGACGTCACCTACGACGAGACGCTGGCAGGCCGGGTGGCCGTCCTCAGCCTCGGCTGGGTGGTGGCGGCGCTGATCGTTGCATTGTGGGCCTGGCAACGTGCAGCCGGGGCCACACCCGAATGCGTTGCCACGCGCTACCCAGAGGCGACGTTCGATCCTGACGATCGACCCTGGCTCGAGTCGGTCGCCCGGGCTGAGCGGGTCGCTCGGGTCACCGACCAAGCGGCGACCATCATCATCGTGGCGACCATCGCAGTTGTGTTCGTGGCAGCGATTGGAATGTTCGTGTCTTTCGCATGGATCGACGCCGCCGCCGAACCCGCCGCCTGGGCGCTGAGCCTCGCCCCCGTGGTCGCCGTGCTCCTGATGCAGCGCCTCTACAGCAGTGTCGACGCCCGCAAGACGTTCGGGATCATCTGGGACGTCTCCTCGTTCTGGCCCCGCTGGTTCCATCCATGGGCACCGCCCTCATATGGCGAACGGGCGGTTCCCCGGCTCCGCAGGCGGCTCGAATCCCTAACCGAGGAAGGCAGCGTCGTGCTGTCTGCCCATAGTCAAGGCGGTGTCATTGCG
>CALCCX010000338.1 GCA_937900165.1 uncultured Acidimicrobiia bacterium
TATCAGTGTGACTGGAGTTCAGACGTGTGCTCTTCCGATCTCATCGACGCCCAACCCGAAATCGAACAGGAAGAGATCTTGCAGAGTGACGATGTCACCCTCCATGCCCTCCACCTCTGTGATGTGGGTTATGCGCCTGGTGCCATCCCGCAGCCGGGCAACGTGAACGATCAGGTCGATCGCCGACGCGATCTGCTCCCTGATCGCCTTGATCGGGAGGTCGAAACCGGACATCAGGACCATTGTCTCGATGCGAGAAAGGGTGTCTCGGGGAGAGTTGGAGTGAATGGTGGTCATCGAACCGTCGTGGCCTGTGTTCATGGCCTGGAGCATGTCAAGGGCCTCCCCGCCACGGGCCTCGCCTACGACGATGCGATCCGGGCGCATGCGCAACGAGTTGCGCACCAACTCACGGATGGTGATCTCGCCCCGACCCTCGATGTTCGAAGGCCTGGCTTCCAGCGTCAGTACGTGCTCCTGGTGGAGTTGCAACTCCGCGGCATCTTCGATCGTCACGATCCGCTCGTCACTCGGCAGGTAGCTGGACATCACGTTGAGAGTGGTCGTCTTACCAGAGCCAGTACCCCCAGAGATGATGATGTTGGTCCGGCCCCGCACACACGCATGCATGAACTTGGCGACTCTTTCGTCGATCGTATGGTTGTTGATCAGGTCCCGCTCGGTGAGTGGGTCGACGGAAAACTTCCGGATGGTAAGGAACGGGCCACCGATGGCCAGCGGGTGAATGATGGCGTTCACCCTGGATCCATCTGCCAGGCGAGCGTCCACCATCGGTGTTGCCTCGTCGATCCGACGACCGACCTGACCGACAATCTTGTCGATGATTCGGCGGGCGTGAGTCGCATCCACGAATCGCACATCGGCTTGTTCGATCTTTCCAAATTTTTCTACGAACACTCTGTGCGGACCATTCACCATGATCTCCGTCACGTCCGGATCATTGAGCAATGGATCGATTGGGCCGTACCCGAGCACATCTGAGGCGATCTCGTTCAACAGAGAGGTGCGATCCGATCGAGTCAGAGGCACGCCTTCTTCTTGGTCGAGAGCCCATTCGAGCATCTCGATCACCCTGAGGCGTAACTCCGCATCGCTCATCTGGCGGTCGTAGAGGGTCGGCCCGAGCTCCTCGACGATCTTGAAGTGGAGCTTGCCGCGGAGATCTTTGAACATGTCGTCGCGCTGTGATTCGACGGTCGTCGTTGTTGCAGCCTTGGCTGCCGCGACCCGCTCAGAAAGAGAGGGCATTTCGCACCTTCCGATCCATCTTTGGCCTGTTCATATCGGGCCTGTTCATATCTGGCGTGTTCATATCCGGCCGATTCATCTCTGGACTATCTCGTCGTGGTCCATCTGCGCTACAACCATCGGCGCTTGGCAGGCTTGTCTGAAGACGTGTCCGATTTCTTTGGTGGCTTCCCGCTTATCACCAACTTGGCGACAGACTCGAATCCTTTCGCTACCTTCGACTTTGGAGCGGACTCGACCACCGGCCTGCCTTCGTTCACCGAGGCGGGCACGATGCCGTCAGAGGGCACAGTCGCCATGATCTTCATCTTGAGGCTTCTCTCAATTTCTTTTTCGTCCAATCGAGCCCTCGAGTTGCTCCGGTTCAGAACGATCTGGATCTTTGAAGCCGGGAACTTGAGAAGCCGGAGGGTTTCGAGGGCAAGCTTGGCGTTCTTGACGCTCGGAAGATCCATATCGACGATGAAAAGAACTTTGTCGGCCCGCTCCAGAAGCGTGAGCAATAGCTCATCGAGCATCGAGGCCGTGTCGATCACGACATACCTGAACATAGCCCTAAGCTTTTCGACCACCTCGGTGATCGCGGCTGTCGAGATTTCGTCTGCGAAGGCCGGTTCGAGCGGAGCGGCCATGACCCGCATTCCACTGGAATGTTTGGTGAGAAGAGAATCCAACATCGGTTCGTCGAGCCCGTGCAGTTCCTGCGCGGCGTTGACCATGGTGAATTTCGGCTCCATCTGCATAACCAGACAGACATCACCAAACTGCAGGTCGGCGTCGACCATCACGATCTCTTCCGGCGAGTACATCTTGCCGAGCACCATTGCGACGTTGGTTGCGAACACGGTCTTGCCACTGCCACCCTTCGCCGACATCACTGTGATGACCGTTCCGAGTTCAGGTTCGGTTGCGTACGGCTCAGGAGGCATTGTGCCTGCCGCCCTGCGGCGCTGGAGACGGTCGATCTGGCCGATCGCCTCCTCCACCTTCTCTACCGTCAACGGAGCCTCGATGACATCGGTGAGGCCATTGCGCAAGGCCGCCTTGAGCAACGGGGCGGTGACTGTCTCCGTGACGAGAACAACGCCCAGTTCAGGGTCGGCGGCGATGAGTTCGCCTGCCTGGGTCAACGCCTCTTCGTGAGCATGGCTTGGGCCAAGAATCACGAGGTCGATTTCAGAGTCCTCGACACGGCGTTCAACGTCGCTCATGGTACGGTCCGTCGGCACTCTGCCCTCGAACAGTTCCTTGGCCTCGTTTAGGAAAAGGTCGTCGTCGTCAAGGACAACAATCCCCCGCCCGTCCAGCGCATCAGTCACTAGTCGTCCGTTCTCTTTCATCCGCTCGGATCAATCTCTTAGTTTCCCTCGAAGAATTGTTCCAGAATGCCGAGGTCCTCGTACAGGTTGTCAATCGTAACGCCCTCTGTGCGAACTTCGACAAAATCATCCGGTACCAGGGTCAACCAAACTGATCCATTCTCAAAGCTGTAGGCAAGCCGCTCGGCCTGCTCAGGGGTCACCTCGAGCGTCAACAGTCCTACCTGGACCACCTGTTCGGCGGCCGGGTCGACTGCATTCGGGTCGACCACGGTGACCTCTGGCGCTGCACCGTCATCTGGGCGAATGTCACGCCCGACCGCGAGGACCTCGATGCCCTGCAACACGAACCGGGTCAAAGTCTTGGTCTCACGAGTCTCTTCGGCGGCCGGTGTGCCGCCCTCGTCCTCAAAGTCATTGCCACCGTTCGGGCCAGTCGAGCCGTCGAAGACCAATTCGACGTCGATCGTGAGCACGAGGTTGACGCGGTTACCAGGCTCGACGAATCCGTTCACCCCACGCTCGTCATCCACGGAGATCGTCATCGCTTGCATGCCTTCATCGATCTCGGATGCGAGCGGATTCACCTCGACCGTGATCTGCACCCACTGGTCGGCGGTCAAGATCTGCCTGGCGGAAATCGGCCCGGCGGCAATCCGGTTGGAGAGAGCCAGCTCGAGTTGGTCTGCGGTGGTGATCGAGTTCTCGGGAAGGAATCGTCGTTCCTCTTGGGATTCCTCGAATCCGCCCTGTGACCGGAGGAGGCTGCCCTCTGTCCCTTCTGCAATGAAATTGGCCGCCCGATAGACGGTGACCAGCTCTACGTCCGCGAGGACGTCTGCTTCGATATTGTCCAGGAACCGCCACACTGAAAACGCGGCAACCCCCGCCAGCACCAGTGCGACGACGAGAACGATCGTTCGCCTTGCCATTCAAACTCCTCCGATGTCAAAGGCGCCTCTGCTCCCGCATGGCACCCGGTCACCTAGGTAACTCTGCGTAATTGACGGCCTGCCCTGACTAGTCCTTGAGGGCTTTCTGCGTCGATACACAAAGTATCCAATTTGGCGACGCCAACCGGTCCCTGGCGCGGCGTCGAATCGATGGGATCAGCGGCGGCCGATCCCCCGCTCTTTGAGCTCTTGAAGGATCGCCTCGAGAGAGGAATCCACGTCGAACGTTCGCTCCTCTTCCTTGGTGTCCTCACGCTCGAACTCCCTCACCTCAGGCTGTTTCCGGCGTGGAGCGGCCCGGGTCGAACGCTCCTCATAGTCCGGCATCGCCTGCTTGATGGACAGGCTGACCCTGCGCCTGGCTTCGTCCATCTCGGTGATCTTGACCTTGACCGCTTGGCTGAGGCTCAGTTCCAGCTCGGGAGACTCCACTCGGTGCATGGCGATCTCTGACACATGCACAAGTCCTTCTACTCCATCGCCCACCGACACGAAAGCACCGAACGGCACAGTCTTGGTGACGACCCCGTCTACGGTGTCTCCCACATCGTGGGAGCCGCTGAAGGCCTCCCACGGATCGGTCTGGGTCTGTTTGATCGACAAGGAGATCCGCTCCCGATCTCGGTCCACCTCGAGCACCTTCACACTGACCTCGTCTCCGACCTTGACGACCTCAGACGGGTGATTCACGTGCTGCCAAGACAATTCCGAAACGTGAACAAGACCGTCCATACCACCTAAGTCGACAAACGCGCCAAAGTTGACAACGGAAGAAATCGTGCCTGGGCGAGCTTCGCCTTCGTGCAGGTCATCTAGGAACGACTGGCGCTGCTCTGCCTGTTCTTCCTCGAGATAGGCCCGACGGGACAGGACAACGTTGTTGCGGTTCCGATCAAGCTCGATCACCTTGGCCTCGATGGTCTCGCCGATGTACGGGTCGAGATCTCGAACCCTGCGGAGTTCGACCAATGAAGCAGGCAGGAATCCCCGTAACCCGATGTCCACGATGAGGCCTCCCTTGACGACCTCGATGACAAGTCCGTTGACTGTTTGACCAGCCTTGGTCAGTGCTTCGATCTTGCCCCAGGCGCGTTCGTATTGCGCCCGCTTTTTGGACAGGATGAGTCGGCCTTCATCGTCTTCTTTGTCGAGTACCAGCGCCTCGATGACTTCGCCGATCTCAACGATCTGGTCAGGAGTCACGTTCTTACGCATCGACAACTCCGGAGAGAGAATTACACCCTCGGACTTGTAGCCGATGTCGACCATGACTTCGTCGTGGTCGATGTTCACGACCTTGCCCTCGACGATGTCGCCCTCTGAGAACTCGAGCACGGTCTGCTCGATCGCATTCGCGAAGTCCTCCGGGCTCAAGTCGTCTGGAAGCGAAGCGACGCTCTTGGCCTTGATGGCAGGCGGGCCGGCGGCGATCACCGGGTCCACCACCGCGGGTGGTGCCGAATCGTCAGGCGACCCGGATCCCTCAGGCTCGGGGTCAGTTGCGGGTCCAGCCTCTTGGGGGGCGTCTGTGGCCTCGGGAGCGTCACTGGGCGATTGGCCCGGATCACTCTCATCGGTTTCTTCGGAAGGGTCCGGAAGGTCAGCGTCTACTGGGCCGATCGTTTCATCTTCTGGTGGATCGGCCGACGCCTCGTCGTCCGCGCCCTCCGCTGGACCGCTGCTTGTATCGTCCGCAGGTTTTTGCGCCACAGGATCGCTGTCGGAATCGATTGTCTCGGGGGTGGACGGCGTCTCCGCCACCTCGGGTGTGTCGACGGCCGGGACTTCTTCCACGGTCGCGTCGGTCTTGTCATTTGACATAGGTGAGTGTGTACCTCCGGGAGATGCTCTCTGCGGGCGCACCAGCGCTGCAGAGGCCCTGTCAGCGTACCACGCGACTGCCCCGCCATGCCAGCCGCCTGTCACAACTCACGCGGATCATTCGGCCTGTCTGGCGCAATAGGCACGGCCGTCAGGCTTTGGCATCCGCCAGATTCGTGGCAGTCACAAGGTCGACCCTCAGCGGGACCGACAGGTCTGCGACGCCCTCCATGATCTGCACGGTGAGCCGCTTGGCCTCCTCCAGCTCCTCTCGGGGTGCCTCCAACACGAGCTCGTCGTGCACCTGCAACAACATCGTGGTCTTCAGACCGGCCAGTTCCTGATCGAGCCTGATCATGGCCAACTTGATGATGTCGGCGGCCGAGCCCTGCACGGGGGCGTTGAGAGCCATGCGCTCACCCATTTGCCGAATCCGAAAATTGTCTGATTTCAGCTCCGGCAGATATCGCCGGCGGCCGAAGATGGTCGTCGTGTAACCGTCCTTCCTGGCATCCGAAACGATCGTGCGCATGAATTCACGTACGTTGGGGAACTGCTCGAAATACTGGTCCATGTGTTCCTGGGCTTCCTCCCGAGAGATCTCCAGCCGCTCTGCCAGCCCAAATGCTTCCATCCCGTACAAGAGCCCGAAGTTGATCACCTTGGCCCTCCGGCGCATTTCGGTGGTCACCAGTTCCGGTTCAAACCCGAACACCCGAGCTGCTGTGGCCGTGTGCACGTCTGTCTCGTCTCCCCCAAACGCCTCCAGCAGGCCAGGGTCTTGGCTGAGGTGGGCCAAGATTCTCAGCTCGATCTGGGAATAATCCGCAACTACGAATGTCCAGGTGGGCTCGGCGACGAAAGCTCGCCGGATGGTCCGGCCGGTCTCCGAGCGAACCGGGATGGTCTGCATATTCGGATGGTCGGACGACAAACGCCCGGTCGCCGCCGCGATCTGATTGAAGGTCGCGTGGATTCGACCGTCGTGTTCGATCAAGGGCAGATAGCCATCCACGTAGGTGCCGCGCAGTTTTTCGAGTTCACGGTACTTGAGAAGTGAACCCACGATCGGATGTGCATCGGCGAGTTTCGACAGCACCGAGGCGTCGGTTGATGGAGCACCCTTGGTCGTTTTCTTGAGGACGGGGAGACCGAGGTCTTCAAACAGCACTTTGCGGAGCTGAAGGGTGGAGTTCACGTTGAACGGCTCACCGGCCGCGGAATGGATTTCGGCCTCCAGCAACGCCAACTGGTCACGTAAAGAAGCACCCAAATCGACGAGATATTCCCGATCTACCAGGATGCCCGCCCGTTCCATTCGCGCCAGGACCCCGACGAGCGGAATCTCAAAATCGTCGTAGAGTATTCTGACTCCCCGCTCGTCCATGAGCGTTTCCAGGGGCTCTCGTAAGCGAGCCGTGGCTACTGCCCGCCTAGCAGCCAGGTCGAGGTCGGGCCCACCGCCAAAATCGAGAGTCCCTTGGGAACGCTCGTCATCGTCTTCATCGGCCGACGAAAGCTCAATCGACAGAATCCGTTCTGCGACGTCTTCGAGCGCATGGGAACGAGAAGCCGGGTCGATCACATAGTTCGCCAGAGCCGGATCGAATACGAGGCCGGAAACTTCGTATCCGAGGTCGAAGAGGTCAGAAATCAGATCTTTGGCATGATCTGCGGCGATCGCCACCGTAGGATCCGCCAACGCGGCCCGCAATGGTTCGAGACGATCCGCCGGGACAAACGCCGCCTCTTGGTCGGTCAACACGACCATCAGCCCAACCAGGCGACCCCCGTCTCGAACTGGTTCGACGACCAACCCGGACCCTGATAAGGCCTCGATCTCCGAATCCGCACTCAGCGACCGGATCTCAACGTCGATTTCTTCCACCTCGCTGGCCGCCACGCCCCCGTCCAGGTCTACGAGCCGTTGCCAAAGAGAATGAAATTCGAGGGAGTCGAACAGGTCTTTGGTCGCCTGACGGTCAGGAACTGTTCGGTGGAAATCCTCGAGATCAATATCCAGTTCGACATCGTCGACCAGGCGCATCAATCGCCGGTTGAGGAACACCTGATCTCGGGATACGGCAAGATTGTCCCGCAACTTCGGAGTCTGTTCATCGAGATGTTCATAGATGCTCTCGAGGGTTCCGTAACCCGCGATCAGCCTCGCAGCAGTTTTCTCTCCGACCCCAGGCACACCTGGCAGATTGTCCGAATTGTCTCCCCGCAAAGCAGCGTATTCGTTGTACTGATCTGGCCGAATCCCGTACTTATCGGTTATCCAAGCCTCGTCAGCGACGACGATGTCGGAGATTCCTCGCCGTGTGTAGACGACTTTGATCGTCTCATCGACCAGTTGGAAACTGTCCCGGTCTCCGGTCACAACCAATACGTCCCAGCCGGCACCTGCTGCATGGCGAGCGAGTGTTGCAATCAGATCGTCCGCTTCAAAGCCTTCCTTGGCGAATTGGGGAATCTGAAGGGTCTCGGCCACCTTTTTGATCAGAGGAACCTGGCTGTTGAAGTTGTCTGGTGAGGCAGCTCTCTGGGCTTTGTATTCGGGATACTCCTGCGTCCTGAACGTTGCCCTGCCGACATCCCAGGCCACGACCAACCCGTCTGGCGCGTGATCATCGAGCAATTTGATGAGCATCGACGTAAACCCGTAGACGGCATTGGTGACCTGGCCCGACTCGGTCGCAAGGTCTTCTGGGAGCGCGTAGAACGCTCGATAGGCGAGGCTGTGTCCATCGAGGAGGGCAAGAGTCGGCATGGGGCGATGATAGAGAGGCCGGTCGGTAGATAAGCTGTGGTTCGCTTGTCGCTCGCTGTCCGCCATCCGCCGTCCGCCTGGCGATTGTGGAGGTCATGCGGGCTCGACCAGGCTGATCGGCCGACGGGCGGCGTTAACATCTACGATCAGCGCCGGGATGGCGGAATTGGTAGACGCGCCGGACTCAAAATCCGGTGAGCTTTGCTCGTGTGGGTTCGAGTCCCACTCCCGGTACCTGTGCTCAAACCGGTTCGGGTCAACCAGCCGTTTGCAACACGGAGTGGAAAATTGCGATCGGCTGGTCAGTCAAAGGACTGTCGCCATCTGGACATTCGCCCCTGACTTCGGCCCATAGACCCGCCGCAAGGGTATCTTTGGTCCAGATGATTAGAGCAAGGGGTCTGCTGGGGATCATCGCTGCGCTGGCGCTGATCAGTGCGGCATGCGGAAGCCCGGATGACGCGTCCACGTCTACGGCTGCCGACCGACCGGCGGCCGAAACGCAGCCGGCGGTGCCCGCCGACGCCCCCACCACCTCCCAGGCCGACTTAGCCGAAGCGACGAACCCGGCCGTCGCAGCGGTTTGTCCTTCGTCGGCCGGAGCTGTCGACACTGCGTTCACGAATGAAGTTTCCGCGGTGGCCACGACGCTGCTGGAGCGCGAGGACGGCCTGGTCGTGCAGGCAGTGCAATACCCCCATCCCGATTATTCGGGCAAACCATGGTCACAATGGGGCCAAGGCACGATCTTGCCGGACGGAAGGTATTTCTCCGCGATCGGCGACTCCCTGGCCAGGGACGGCAACTCTTTTGTGTACGAATATGACCCCCAAAGCGCGACACTGGTTCAGATCGCGGATCTCCTGTCATTGGTCGACAACCAGCCAGGCGCGTGGGGTTACGGCAAGGTCCACGGGCAATTGGTCCAAGGCAGCTGCGGCCAGATCTATTTTTCGTCCTACTGGGGAAGCCGTCGAAATATCGAATTCGCAGACGGCTACCGGGGAGACATCCTTTTCGAAATCGACCCGGCTGGGCGCCAGATCGGCGCGCTCGACGTGATCCTGGACGGGTATGGCGTCCCGTCATTGTCAGGCACCTCCGAAGCCGGGCTTCTCTACATGGAGGCGGTCGACCCACTCATCCCTGACACGAACCAGGGAAGCTTCATCGCCTACGACACCGCCAGCGGCGAGATCGTCTTCGAGGACGACCGAGTCGATCACACCGGGTTCCGCTGGGTGGCAGTAGACGACTCTGGCAGGGCCTACTACTCGATCGCCGATAGTGGCCTGGCCCTGTACGACCCGGCCACCAACACTTCCACCGACCTCGATGTCGAGTTGCCTGGCGAGTTCCTTCGATCCGCCACAGTGCCTGGCCCCGACGGCACCATTTATGCGGTGACCCGCCGGCCTGCCGAATTCTTCGCGCTCAAGAGTGACGGATCGCTGACCGAGCTCGGACCAGCCAGGGGCTACACGACCTCGATGGCCCTCAGCCCAGATGGCTCAGTCTTCTACTACGTCCCTGATGCCCACGGTGGCGCCTGGGAGGCGGGTACGCCGTTGATCGCCGTAGACACCACAACCGGCGACGAAACCGTATTGGTGGAACTCAACCCACTCGCCCTCGACGAATTCGGCATCAATCTCGGCGGCACCTACAACATCACCCTCGACCCGACCGGACGGACCCTGTACATCGGAATGAACTCGGGCACCGCCGAGGAGGACGCTTTCGGCGAGGTCATCCTCGTCATTGTGACCCTCCCGTGAACAGGCCAAGGGTCGTCGTCGCGGGCCTCGTCCTTGCGATCGTGACCGCGGCTTGCACCAGTGGTGCTCCAGAGGGGAACGAGTCGCCCGATCCGCCGACAGGAGAAACGATCGGCACCGATTCGGCTGACTCAACCGAACAAACGCGACCGGAAGATCAAACCCCAACGACGAGTTCAGGGATACAGATCGCAAGTCCCGGTGGGCTCATCTGCTGGACGGCCGAGCGGCAAGCCGGCGCCGATGGAATCGTATTGGCGGAAATGACCGAGACCTACGGGCTGATCGAACCGCTGACGGGCATGTATGGCCATGCTGCGGGGTGGGGTGACCTCAACGGCGATCTCATCCCCGACCTCGTATTCGGGACCTTCGCCGACAAGCCTTTGGAAAAGTATCAGGTCAGGGGCGCAACCGAACCCAAGCCGGACACACTCTTCCTGGGTGGGATCCCGCTCGCTGCTACTCAAGACCTCGCCGGCGCATTTGGGCGAACCAGTGGGATAGCGATGGTCGACCTGGACAACGACGGGGACCTCGACGTCGTGATGTCGCGCAACGTCAAGGACAAGGAACGCGGTGATCTCGGATCGGCCGTGTACCGCAACGAAGCCGGGACCCTCAGCCTGACCGAGGCCGGGATCGACCCGAACCTGAGCGGGCGGTCGATCGGCGTGCTCGACTACGACAGGGACGGCCTGGCAGACCTTTTGATCCTCGAAGATCGTTATGAGGGTGGGAACAGTCGCCTGTATCGCAACCTGGGCGAACTGCGATTCGAGGACACCACCACCGCCGCAGGCCTCCCGGACGGGATTGATGGACTGGGGATCGCGACCGGCGATGTCGACGGAGATGGGATCACCGACGTTTTCATCGCCGGTTCCAATCGTTTGTTCCTCGGCACCGGCTCCGGGTTTGCCGAAGCCGTGCTCCCAGTCCTCGAATGGCAGCCGATCGGCGACGAAGACGACGTTGCAGGCGCCGCGTTCGCAGACATCGATCTGGACGGTCGCCTCGATCTGGTCGTAGGCCAGCACTACAACAGCACGGTTGCACCGCGCGACGAGGCCATCCCGGTTCGCCTGTACCTCAATCGCACTGAACGGGCCGGTGAACCCAGGTTTGAGGACGTGACCCAGGCGGCCGGGTTGACTCCCCTACCGACCAAGGCCCCCCACGTCGAGCTGGCAGACTTCGACAACGACGGCTTGCTGGATATCCTGACCTCGGCGTCCGCCGGCGACGGCTCGGCCCCGGCGATCTTCCGCGGAACCGGGATCGTCGACGGGATTCCCCGATTCGAAACCCCAATCGGATTGGGCTCAGACCAGTACTGGACCACCGCACCGACTGTCGACATCAATCGGGATGGTCGGCTCGACGTCCTGGCGGTCGAATGGTTCTCAACCTCGCCAAGCCTGATGTTTGTCAACGAGAGCGCATCTGGCAACTGGCTTTCGGTTTCGGTGGGAGAGGGGTTCGACAGCGGAGTCGGCACCTCGGTACGCATCTACGAGCCGGGCAGGGCAGGGGACCCAACCGCCTTGTTGGGCTACCGTGAGATCACGGCCACAGTGGGCTATACCGCCGGAACAGAATTGATCGCTCATTTCGGCCTTGGTGAGCGCACCTCGGCAGACGTTGTCATCACCGCTCCGGACGGCTCGACAGCCACGTTGAGCGACGTAGCCGCCAATGCTCACGTCCGATACCCGGACGGATGCGGATAGCTTCAGGCTAGGCCAGCGCAGCGGAAATTTCCGCAACTGCCGATCTGAGCGCGGCAGCCGCGTCCGTTGGAGACTCGGCTTCCAGAACCCTGCGGACCATTGCAGAACCGACAATCACACCGTCCGCATTGTCTGCAACACCCAAGGCCTGATCTGGTGTGCTGATACCGACGCCCATCACCAGCGGGAGGTCGGTGCGGGCGCGAATCCTCTCGGCCAGCTCGGCTGGGCGGTTCGTCGACGCCTCCCGCTCGCCGGTGACACCCATCTCGGCCACTCCGTAGATGAACACCGGCTCCGCGGCGAAGATTTTGTCGAGGCGCGAATCCGGTGTGGTCGGAGCTGCGAACAAGACGAAACCGAGGCCGACGGCACTAGCTGCATCACGCAGCGGGCCGGTTTCTTCGAGTGGAATGTCTGCGACGATAAGCGCCGAAGCACCCGCCTCTACACACCGTTTGGTGAATTCTTCCTCGCCCATTCGAAACACTGGGTTGGCATATGACATGACGATGGTTGGTTTGTCGGTCCTGGCGGTCACTCGTTCGACAACGTCGAACCCGGCTTCGAGTGTCATGCCGAGGTCCAGGGCCAGGCGCCCACCTGCCTGGATCGTGGGTCCGTCCATGAGCGGATCGCTGTAGGGGATGCCGATCTCGAAAGCGTCCGCTCCGCCATCGGCCATTGCCTCGAACATTTCGACGGTGTGACCGGGATCCGGCAGGCCCGCTGTCATGTATGGCAGAAAGGCAGTGCGCCCTTCGTCGCGGACCTTGCTGAAGAGGAGATCGAGGGCGGCGCGGCTCATCCGACCTTCTCAGCGATCATCTCGACGTCCTTGTCGCCCCGCCCTGACAGGCAGAGCAGGACCCGCTTACCAGAAAGAGACGCGGCTTCCTTGGCGATCCAAGCGACACCGTGGGCAGACTCGAGTGCGGGGATTATGCCCTCGGTTCTGGCCAGCAGCTCGACCGCGTCGAGAGCCTCATCGTCGGTGATCGATTCGTAGCGAGCCAAACCGGTAGATCGGAAGAGCACACGTCTGAACTCCAGTCACACTGATATATCTCGTATGCCGTCTTCTGCTTGAAAAAAAAAAAGAGACTGGTCCTTCTTTTCTTCCACCTCATGAACAACCACCCTTACCTCACACCTGTTTCCACTCAGAACCCGCTAACAATGTACACCTTGCCATGCAACGCTTCTCTCG
>CALCCX010000339.1 GCA_937900165.1 uncultured Acidimicrobiia bacterium
TCAGCTATGTGTAAGTTGTTGTTGTGCGAGTGTCTGGCTTTTGCACTTGCGCTTGTTGTTCTTTGTTGTTTTTTTTTTTAATGCTCCGGCGACCACCGAGATCTACACTCTTTCCCTACACGACGCTCTTCCGATCTAACGGTACGTCAAGCACTTCCGGTGTCTCGACCACTATCTCGTGATGGCGTTCGCCCAGTTGACGTACCGCGAGAGCCTGCGCGATATCGCCGTCTGTCTTCGGGCTCATCAGAGCAAGCTGTACCATATGGGCATTCGGTCCGCCAGTGTGGCACGCAGTACGTTATCCAAGGCCAACGAACATCGCGATTGGCGGATCTACGCCGATGTTGCGCATGCCTTGATTCGGATCGCCCGGCCTCTGTATGTCGACGACGAGTTCGGGATCGAACTCGACAACACCGTGTATGCCCTCAATGCGTCCACCATCGACCTCTGTCTCCCTGTCGAGAGCCTCTAGGTCGAACGATCGGTGTTTCCCTGGGCACGGTTTCGGTCCACCAAATCGGCGGTGAAGCTGCATACATTACTGGATCTGCGTGGCAATATCCCGACCTTTCTCCATATCTCCGATGGCAAACTGCACGACGTCAACGTCCTCGATATCCTTCTGCCGGACCCGGGGGCCTTTTACATCATGGACCGTGGCTACGTGGACTTCGCACGGCTCTCCATCCTGCATATGGCCGGGGCCTTCTTCGTGATCCGCGCCAAGTCCAATACCCAATACCGTCGTCGCTACTCCCGTCCAGTCGACCGCTCAACGGGCTTGCGCTGCGATCAAACCATTGTGCTCACCGGAGTCAAGACCGCAACCACCTATCCTCAGCCGCTTCGTCGCATCAGATACTACGACCAACAGACTGGCAAAACCTTCAACTTCCTGACCAACAATTTCGCCATTCCCGCCCAGACCGTGGCCGATCTGTACCGCTCTCGCTGGCCTGTCGAGAGCCTCAAGGTCGAACGACAGGTGGAACTCTTTTTCAAATGGATCAAGCAACATCTCCGCATCAAGTCGTTCTTCGGCACCTCAGAAAACGCCGTCAAGACCCAGATCTGGGTGGCCATCTCGGTCTACGTGCTGGTCGCCATCATCAAAAAACGGCTCCATATCAAGACCGATCTCTACACAATATTGCAGGTGCTCAGTCTGACCCTGTTCGAGAAAACCCCATTAAAACAAGTGCTGACGGGAGGGATGAACACAACAGAGGACGGTGACATGCCTAACCAATTGAATTTATTCGATAACTTAACGGGACAGTAGTGACTTGGCGCGATTTTTTCATGGATAGCGTTTTTCGCGAAATAGGCGTCTGATTCGACTGAAATGAGGTATATTCCCCTTTTTTAGGGTAACGTTGCTGAGAGCGAGGCATAGAGGGGTTGAATCTCTCCAGGCGTTATCCTCCGCTGCTTGCGATACCATCGCATGATGGGTCCTTCCTCTTGATCTTCACGAGCATGCCTAAACTCCGCCACCTCTTCGGTTGCGAGGTCATGGTTCTCTTGAGTCGCTTTGGATTCTCAGAAATCG
>CALCCX010000340.1 GCA_937900165.1 uncultured Acidimicrobiia bacterium
GGAGGGTTGAGTTGGGGAGGAGATGTGGAGGACGGTGGGTGCGGAGTGGGCTAAGAACAACGGGCGGTGCCCAAGAAGCTCCAAGTCTTTCACTGCCTCGAGGATTTCGATACCGTGCTCAGCGAGCTGGGCCGCTGCCACCTCGACGGCGTCTGGCGGCACTCGGAAGGCGAGTTGAACCGAGGCTGTGCCGGGTTCAGGTCGGGGGCCGTCGTAGGCGCGGCCACGAAGGCGCAACGCGATCAGGGAGGAGCCAGCCTGGAGTTCGACCTATCTCTCGGGGATCTCGTGGCGAATCTCCAACCCCATGACCTCGGTGTAGAAGCGGCGCATCACCTCGATGTCGTCGCAGAGCAGAACGGTGTAATCGAGGTTGCGGATAGCCCCGAGGCCGCTGATGTCGTTCACGAGTACTCCGGGAAGGTGGCGGCCGGTGCAAGCCAATGTGAGATCGATCCTACCCACAGGACGGTACGCCGCCGGGTGACTGGGCTACCCAACTCGACATCAGCACCAACTCACGACTCAGGACACCAGTCAGTAGATGATGTCGAGGGCGTATCGCAGTGCCTCGTCTAGGGCGGCTCGCGAGACCTCGTCGAGATGACCTACCGGTTCGTTGTCAAGAGCCCTGATGGGCACCGTGATCACGGTGTCGCAGTTGATGACACATGGTTCGGGAAGGCCTTGCTCGGGTCCGATCTCGACTTCGGAGCGTATGCCTCGGATCGTGCGAGTGATCGGAGCACAAGTGACGGAGGGCAACACCTCGATGGCCGCGTCTCGGGTAAGAACGCAAACGGGGCGTCGTCCGGCCGGGGGGCCAAGATCCGCCCAGTAGATCTCGTTGCGCGCTACCACACAGGAGCGGTCTCGGCGGCGAGTCGCCGTGAAGACTGAACCAGCGCAGGGTCGGCTGGTCGGTGCCGGTAGGCGGCCACGAGATCGCGATCGGCAGACGCTAGGTCTTCAGCAGTGATAACCGCCCGCACCGCCCGACGGATGAGTTCAGAACGGTTCGTACCGAGTCGGTTCGCCAGGGTGTCGAGCTGTTCGACAAGATCATCGTCGAGCTGTACAAGCACCTCGCGTCTAGCCATGACCATATGATAACACATATGCGGTCCTTCCAGCCATCCAAACGCTAGGGATTTGTGCGCATTCCTTGACTACTACCTACCGAGCCACGTTGCGCTGGAGTCAGCGTATGATGTGGTCATACCACGGTAGGACGTACTATGGTATGATTCGATCAGGAGGCAGCATGAAGGTCGACAAGATGAGCATTTCCATGGATCCTGACCTCGGTGACCAGGTTAGGGAAGCAGCGCAACGTGCCGGCAAACCCCTCTCCGGGTGGCTGGCAGACGCCGCGGCCGCCAAACTCCGGTCCGAGGCTTTGGTGTACTACCTCGCCGACTTCGAACAACGCCACGGCTCCCTGACCGAAGCCGAAATTGACTCCGCCCGCGAAGAGCTCGGTTTCGGGAGACCAAACCTACCGTGACCGCATTGGTCCTCGACGCCGGGGCGCTCATCGCGATCGACCGCAACGACAGGGCCATGGCTGCCCGCCTCTATGCCGCGCTCGAGAATGGATTCGATCTCCGCACGCACCCCATGGTCGTCGCCCAGGTTTGGCGAGATCCCCATGGACGTCAAGCGAATCTCGCCCGACTCCTCCACGCGGTTGATGTGGTCCCTCTCGACGACCGGCTGGGGCGCGCCGCCGGCCTGCTGTGCGCCGATACCGATACCAACGACCCCATCGACGCCGCCATCGTCCTCATTGCCGAGCCGGGCGACCGAGTCCTCACGTCAGATCGGGATGACATCTCCAGCCTTCTCGACGCAACCGGGACCGAGGCGAGAGTCGTAGCGATTTGAGCCGCCTACTCCTGCCAGTCCGTCCAAGGCGACTATCTTCGTCTGATGCCCACCTCCGTTGATCTACTAGTTGAGCGCCTGTTGTCGAGCGGGGCCCGTGCCTCCGATTCTTCTGCTATTCGCGATCTGCTGCGCCACGCCGCTCGCGAAGGGCTTATCAGCCTCGGTGGCGGTATCCCCGCCCCCGAACTCTTCCCTGTCGAACGCATCATCGAGGCGACCGCGGCGTCGTTTGCCGAGCTGGGTGCCGGCGCCGCCCAATACGGGCTGACCGAAGGCGAGCTACACCTTCGAGAGGTGGCCGCCGCCTTGGCTGAGGAAGATGGCGCGCCCGCCCTGCCGGACCAGATCCTGATCACAACCGGATCCCAGCAGGCGCTCGACCTGTTGGGCCGGGTGCTGGTGGACCCTGGAGACGTGATCGCGGTGGACGACCCTGCCTACCTGGGAGCGCTCCAGGCCCTGCGCAAATACGAC
>CALCCX010000341.1 GCA_937900165.1 uncultured Acidimicrobiia bacterium
AGTCGTCTCGTCGCACCTCATTCGTTACGCGTGTGGTGTTAGGTTCTTCTTTAGTGTCTTTAGCCTCTTCCGGTTTTTCTTCTGTCTTTTTTTTTTTTTTTTTTTAATGATACGGCGACCACCGAGATCTACACTCTTTCCCTACACGACGCTCTTCCGATCTCGCTTCGTTTTTTGGCGGGGTCGGGTTCCTGCTTTACATCGCGGGATGGATTCTCATCCCGGCCGAAGGTGAATCTGAATCGTTGCTGGAACGCTGGATCAAAGACGGCGACACCATCAATTGGGTGGGAATATTTCTGGTTGGCATTGCAATCTTGAGCTTGCCACTCGGATTTGGTGCCTCTTCCATGTTTGCCACCCATGGATCGTTCCCCGGCCAGGCGGTGTTCGCTGTCGCCTTGCTGGTCATCGGGGTGCTGTTGTACAGGGGGACGTTCGACGATCGCGCTTCGCCTGATCCGGACACCCCGCCCGATTTGGTCGGGTCCGATGCCGATGTTCCCCAGGCCGATCTCCTGGCCGATCCGGGCGGCGACGAGTCAGATCGAGGAGTCGGACCTGCCGGGGAATCCAATCCCGATGACGCGATTTTGGTGGCCGCCTACAGCCCGATCAAAGATGACCAACCCAAGACCGAGACAAGCCGACCGGTCCGACCGAAGTCGATCCTGGGTCGGGCGATCATTGCCGCATTGTTGATCGTGGTGGGCCTGATCGCCATCGTGGACAACTGGTGGCTTTCCGTGGGGGCCGCTCAATATTTCGCTGCCGCCTTGGTGGTGATCGGAATCGGCCTTCTGATAGGCGCGTGGCGGGGGAGAGCGAGGGCGACGATTTTCTTGGGGATCCCTCTGCTGCTTCTCCTGCAGCTTTCGTCCGTATTTCATGTCCCTGTGTCAGGTGGCTTCGGCGACCCGCTTTACTCTCCTTCGACGGTCGGCGAGTTGCAGTCCGAATATCGCCTCAGCGCCGGCGAACTCGTCCTCGATCTGCGAGGGATGGACTTCGTTGGAGAGGAGACGGTGGTCGCCTCGGTCGGGGCAGGAGAGTTGATCGTATGGTTGCCGAATGACGTTGATGCGATAGTCAGGGCAGACGCGTTGGCAGGCGAAGTGGAAGTGCAAGGCAGATTCGAGAGCGGGCTAAACGTTTCCCTCGAGCGGGAAATTCGGCTGGACGACCCCCGAGGCACCATCGTGCTGGATCTCGACGTCGTTTTTGGACTGGTCACGGTGTTGGTTGAACCGCCGGATGCCGGCCAGGACTCGGGGGGAGACTGATGGAGCGTCACCCATTTGATCCCCTGTCGGCTGGGTTCGGACTCGTGTTCATCTTGCTGGCCGTTCCAAGCCTGGCGGCCGATCTCGCCGTTCCCTGGAGGCTCATTGGCCCGGTGGCGATCGTTGTCATAGGCGTGGCCATGTTCGCCAACGTCCTGACTGGCGACAAGCGAGACTGATGTGTTCCAGCGAGGCGATTGAGTCTCCGCCTCGCCAAAATGCCCCATAAGTAGGCCGATCGACCCATTTGCCCTGGTCAGGCTCGATTTCAGCTTGACAGTTTCTGTCTGTTCCGCCAAGATTACGAGCGTGTAATTACACGGGCGGAACCCGACCGAAAAATCGGCGGGGCGGTGTGATTGCAGGGCGCGAAGCGTTGGGCGACAAGGAGGATTTCGTGCATCGGAAGTTGATCGAGGCTCTGGCTGTCGATGATCTCGGGTGGCAGGATTATGCCAACTGCCGTGGTGCGGATGCCAACCTGTTCTTTCCAGAACGTGGGGCATCGACCCGCAAGGCCAAATCCATTTGTGCTGCGTGCCAAGCCAGAGTCGAATGCCTCGAATTCGCCGTGGTAAATTCAGAGAAGTTCGGCATATGGGGAGGCCTGTCCGAGCGTGAGCGACGCAAGATCCGCAAACAGCGGGCGATCGCCGCTCGCGAGGTCGCCGCCTCGTAGATTCTCAAAGGGGCATAAACGGCCGGTCGTCATCGGCGCGGATATAGAATCGGTGTCTGTCTGACAGGAGGACTTACCGGTGGAAGTCGGCATTGCGATTTTTGTAGCGGTTGCCCTGCTGGTCGTGTTCGGCCGCCTGGCCACGCGTCGGGGCCGCGAGCTTCGAGAGCAGGCCAAGCAGGATTTCGCAAACGGATCCTCTGGATCCGGTGAAGATGACGAAATGCTGGACGTCGCGGGACTCCGACCAACGGTTGTCAAATTCCACGTTCACGATACCGACGCCATCGTCACATTTGACGTACCGGTGCCTGATGGGGAGATCGACCAGGTTCTGGCCGACATACTCGTGAACGAGGCGGTCGAGGTTACGAGGGAGAAATCTCACACGCTCCCGATCGCCCAAGTGACGAGAGTCGTGGCGGTGGCCGGGGGGCGCGAGGTCGGGGGGCGAGAACTTGAGCAGCCTGGCATATTGCCGGCTCCGATGGGCGTGGCTCACCTGCCACATCTGGCCAAAATCGGGTTCGACCCCATTGAGAGCCAGTTCAAGGACGAGGGCCAGGTCGAGGCGGGTTTTGTCGCCCCAGACCGCGGCAGAACCGATCACCTCGGGCCGATCGGGGCCGAGCTGCGACTACCCAAGGCCATCGAGGTCGGGCTTCGTTCCCAGGGCATCGATCCGGCCACGATGACCGCGGGCGAGCTGGTCCGGACGGTGCTGATGCTCTTCGGACACACGATAAAGCCAGGGGAACGCGAAAACACCTATGTGACCACCAAGGCCGGCCAAAAGACGTTCCTCCGTGAGGACTCGTACGTTGAAGGTGGCCATCCCGAATTGAGCGAAGCGGTGGTCGACGAATTCATGTTCGGGTTTCGCTCGTCTGGAGCTGACCGCGGGCTGCTGGTCACAGACAAATACGCGCCTTTTTCGGTCTACGAGAGGGAGCGCCGCGAACCGCGGGTCCGTTGCGTCTCGAGAGAACGCCTCCAGAAGTTCTTGGACGGCGCCGCCCTAAACTGACCTGGGGGCGATCCCAAAGACGGCCCACGGGATCACAGCTAGGGGCGAATCCGGGTTATACTCAGACCAAGAGGAGGTTCTCAACGTGGGAAAAATCGGCGGTCCTGAACTACTGATCATCCTCGTGGTCCTGGTGCTCCTCTTTGGCGCCAAGAAATTGCCGGATCTCGCCCGTTCCATCGGAGCATCCGCCAAGGAATTTCGCAAAGGCGTCGAAGAAGGTTCGGAAGGCGCGGACGACGCCGCCGAAGCCGAGGCCGACAGCACGGAGGTCTAATGGGCCAAGGGCTCATCAGCCCTTCCGCCTACCGGCTGCGAGACCGGCCATCTCTGCTCGCGGCTCCTTTGCCTCCTGAGCGTTCTTCATGTCTCGGCCAGATGTCTGCGCACCTGCAACCAGGCAGCGGGAACTTTGACCGGTACCCGCGTCGTTTCATCGTCGGATTCCCTGAGTGGATGAGTCCGAATGTCTGATGTGGGTTTGACATGGGAAGACGTCGCTAGAACACATGGTCGAAAGATCTATAACTTCGCGTATCGCCTCACTGGGAACCCGGACGACGCGGCAGACCTCGCCCAGGACGTCCTCATCAGAGTCAAACGTGGCCTGGCTACCTATCAGCCCGGATCGTTCGATGGATGGCTCTGGCGTATTACTCGCAACGCTTTCCTCGACGATATCCGAAGGAAGAAGCGGCGACCGACCGTTCCTCTGCCTGATGAGGTCGATCGAATGGCCTTGGCGTCGGTTCCGGCTCCAGACCATGTCCTGGCTCAAGTTCGGCTCGGCCCAGATGTTCAGAATGCACTCCTCAAACTCCCTCACGATTTTCGAGAGGCGGTTGTGATGTGTGACATCGTTGGACTGAGCTACGCGGAGATTGCCGGCGCGGTCGGTGTCCCGGTCGGAACAATCCGGAGCAGAATCCACCGCGGTCGAGGGCAACTGCGGGAGATGCTCTCATGAGTCATTCTGGTGAGCTGTTGTCCGCGTATCTCGACGGGGAGCTGACTAAGGCCGAAGAGCTGAACGTCGTCGGCCACCTGGAGACATGTACCCGATGTCAGACCGAGCTGGGCGATTCTCACGAGGCCAGGGCAATGGTGAGGGCCTTGCCCATCCTGGATATGCCGACATGGGTGACCAGTGGGGTGGCATCATCCCCGGTCGAGTTGCCGGTTCGGCGGCGACCCCTGGCATGGGCCGCCGCAGCAGCCGCGGCCGCATTCGTACTGGTAGTCGGTTTCGCCACGTTCGTTGCCACACCCCCCGCCATCGAGATCACTTTCACTGAAATCTCCAACACTCTCCGGCTTCCGGCATCTCAAGACGGACTGCCGCCAGGAGCGAGGGCGGTCGTGATCGCTCGCTCATCGGACGGAATCGCAGAATGAGGCGGTTTGCGATCGTCACCGGCTTTGGGCTTCTCATGGTCATCGGCGGGGCTGTGCCAGGGCTGGCTCAGGAGGCCGAGCTCGACTCATGGTTCGAACGGGCGAAGGGAGCCGAATTTTCAGGACGCCAATTCGTCGTTTGCGAGACGCCGGATGGCGAGCGTTCGGAATTTGTCACACTGTCTCAAATGGACGGGGTGCTGGTGGTTGATGCCGGTTCGGGCCAGTCGGTGATTTCGCGAGGCGAGCTGTATGACCTGGCGGCCGACGGCACCGTTCTCGCGTCGACTTTCGACGGGCACAGCCCGTGGTCGCTCGACTCTCGCTACGAGGTGTCGGATGGCGCAACGGTCACGGTATTGGGACGCCAAGCAGACGTGGTCAACGTCTTGGAAGGCGAGCTTGTTCGGCTCGAGTTGGCGTTCGATCAAACGACGGGCGCGGTGCTGCGTTCCGTGAGTTTTAACGGCGATGGCTCGGTCTACTGCACCTCGAGTTTCCTGTCTTTTTCTGAAGACGCGGTCATGGGCGCCATGCCAGTCGCCCAGACGACCGCCGCGATCGTGCCTCTCGAGGCGCAGGGTGTTCTGCCGGACACTTTGGCTGGGTTCGGTCGAAGAGACACTTTTGTAGGACCGGCTGGCAGCGTTGCCGGCTTCTACAGCGACGGAATTTTTTCGTTCACGGTCCTCGCCACCGACCGGGCGATCAACATCGCCGGCTTGGCGCAGTCAACTGCCGTCTCATTTGGTGATGACACGTATCAAAGGGTCTTCCTCGCGGGTCGGACCCTGTACTCATGGACCACCAGAGACGGAGGATTCGTGCTGCTCGGCGACCAACCCCTCGATCTGCAAGAGGCAGTGCTGGCCGAGCTACCCGAACCGGGCAGGGCCAACCTGATAAAGAGGTTCTGGCGCCGCCTCTTCGGCTGACGCAAGAGATCGTCCCCCGCCTCGACGAAGTGGGGGTGGGCACGTTCTGTCGCGATCAAGAAGTTGTGCGTCAACATCTGTCCCCCCGTGCGGGCGAACCCTGCGGGTTCGATAGGTACGAGGCGTACGTTTGGGCTCTCCTATGTCAAGTGGAGGGTTTTCCAGATGGTTCTGGTGATGTGTCGTTTGAGTGCTCGGATGGCTTCTTTGCGGGTGAGTCCTTGGTTGAGCCGTTTGGTGATGTAGGTGTGGGC
>CALCCX010000342.1 GCA_937900165.1 uncultured Acidimicrobiia bacterium
CTCCGACGTGGTCCCGAATGCCGCCTTGAGAGATCCGCGATAGGGTGAACAGCAGCATCTTCTCGGCAGCCTTATTGCCGCGCTCGGCTTGGTCGAGCAGGAAGAACAGGTTCGGCGGTTCGGGAAACTTAGCTTGCCGCGGATTCTCCGGATCAAAGCCGAAGCCGCCGTACTGCATATCGAATCGCGCCGCCAATGCGCGCAGCACGCGATCGACCATCGACGATTGGAGCTTCGGTACGGTCAGGATCGGTTGTTGCTTGAGCGTCTCGGCAACATAGTCGGCCAGCGAGTCACCCGTCTTTTGCCATTTTTCCGGGTCGGTCGCCCAGGCTTCCCGCACTCGATCGAGTACCGTCAGAAAACCGATCCGGCCGTCGCGATCGCGCGGAGGAAAATAGGTGCCGCCCATCAACGGCTTGGCGTCGGGTGTGAGAAACATGGACAGCGGCCAACCGCCACCCTGCTTCGATCCGACCAACTGCAGATAGATGTGCAGCGCCTGCATGTAGATTTCGTCGATGTCGGGCCGCTCTTCGCGATCCACCTTGATGCACACGAAATGCTTGTTCATTCGCGCGGCGATCTCTTCGTCCATGAACGACTCGCGTTCCATGACGTGGCACCAGTAGCAACTGGAATAGCCGATCGAGAGGAAAATCGGCTTCTTCTCGTTCTTGGCTTTGGTCAGCGCTTCTTCGCCCCAGGGATACCAATCGACCGGATTGTGCGCGTGTTGCAGTAAATACGGACTTTTCTCGTGAATCAGCGCGTTGGTGTACTTGTGGTCAGGCATATAGTTCTTCCCATCTCTTGAAAAAATCCGGAAACGATTTGTTCACGCATTCGGGATTTTTTATTTTGATCCCAGGAATGTTCAATCCGGCGACGGCAAAACTCATGGCCATACGATGATCGTCGTAAGTGTCGATCACCGCGGGCTTGTAGGCGCCCGGCTGGATGGTGATAAAATCCGGACCGGAATCCACCTTCGCTCCCAGCCGTTTCAGTTCCGTGGACAGGGCGTCTATTCTGTCGGTTTCCTTGATCTTCAAATTGGCGATTCCGGAGATGGTGGTTGCCCCCTCGGCAAAAAGCGACACCACCGCCAGGGTTTGCACCACATCGGGCATGTTATTCATATTGATGGAAATCCCCCGCAAAGGATTTCCTTTCAAGTGAATTTTTTCCGCTGATCGTTCCACCCCACAGCCCATTTGTTCCAGGACATCGACGAAATGAATGTCTCCCTGGACACTGTTCAGGTTCAGGTTGGTGACGGTTATTTCCCCGCCCGAAACAGCGGCGGCGGCGAAAAAATAGGCTATCGAAGCCATCCCACCTGGCACCACGACGATCAGCACGCCTGGAAGTGAACCGGGGTATCTGGTGTTGATGCCGATGGCCGCATAGAGCGCCATGGCAATGGCCGCCCCAACGCACAAGACGCTGAACGCCCGTCCGTCTGTGCCGGTCCGTCTCAACCGGGCCAACCCGACTGCCAGTATCACCGCCGCCACCAACATGACCGATACCCCACCGATAGCCGGCACCGACATCGGGATGGCACCCGCCCTTGGAAGGCACGCAGTGCAGTCGAAGAACCAAACCGGATCGAATCCGACTCGCCACGCAAACACTCGTCCCATGCCCCAGCCCATCAGGTGGACGACCACGATCCACAGAACCACCGAGTTGGCGAAACCCGACCATGCACCCGGATCTGGGAACGCGGCCCCTTTTTTGTGCGAAACGATCACGCACCAACCATAATCTGGATAATCAGCCTCCCCATCGGAGCCCAATGCTCGATGAACACACAATCGACGACCCTTGGTACGCCCTCGCCGAACAAATCAAGGATGCCCGCAATCGGCTCGGGATGTCGCGCCAAGACCTTGCCACCCGGATTGGCGTGTCAAGAGGGACGATCCTCAATTGGGAATCCGGCCGGCGAGTGCCGATCGAAAAGTGCGCACAGCTGGCCGACGCGCTACAAATCAACACGGACGCCCTGTTGAAACTCCATCCCGAGGTGCCTTCCGGCGACCGGCAGCTTGGTTCCAAAGATGAGGACGGCCGGGGATTTCGCATAAGTCTCCGTGAGGTTGCCCTCATGGGTTTTGGTGTTCTGTCGTTGGTGATCGGCGTTGGCTTCCTGGCCTCGTCGACGGCAAGCAACGAATGTTTCGCCGTCGGGGCCGGTCTGGGCACCGCAGGTTCGCCGTTCCGCTCAGCCTACGACGCCGCGGGCGGACGAGCAGATCTCGGTTGCCCGAGCGAAGAGGTCCGAAAGTGGGGCGATGGGGTTTCTCAGACGCTCGCCGGCGGTACGTTGGGCACCGGAGTGATCCTCAGCCTTGATCGTCGCAACGCCAACGTCATCTCCGGCCAGCTCTTCCAGGACTGGCGTTGGACCGCAGACGGCGCAGCGGCAGACGTCGCAGGATATCCCGCAGGGCCACCCGTGTCGTGTGACGGAACGATCGTCCTGCCACTGACATCGGGGGCCGCTGGACCAGGCGCGATGGTACAGAGGGCAGGCGGGTCGTCGTACGTCTGGATCCACGGAGACATCTGGATTGCGTATGCAGCGGTCGGCGGACCGACCGGTTCGTTGGGACGACCCACTGAGAAGCAAACGGGTGACGACAACTCTCAGAGTGCGAACTTCGAGGGTGGCTCGATTTTGGCTCGGTATGGGGCCGCCCCGGTGACCAACGGTGGCCAGGGCGCGGCACTCTCCCTCGAAGCATGCTCGTCGGTTCCTCACGACGTTGCGGCCCAACCAAGTGGTTGAGTCAGCCGGGTAGTTGGAATCAGCCCGGCTTTTGCTCAATCTCGATCAATGTGGCTGGCAATACCCCGAGATTTCGTAGGTTCGCATGGATCGGGATCTCCAGGGCGAGTCCTGATCGAGCCCCGTTGCCGAGCCAGGGCTGGCGTCGGCCGAAGCGAGGCCGGGGTACTCGGTGCGCTGAAGCAAGCCGTGGGCGCGTCTTGGGACGTCTGTTTCCGTGGTCGGATCCCGACAGGCCGGGGGTACAGTCGCGCCCATGCCGAAGCCGATCGAACCGCCGCCAAGCGCCTGGCAGTTCCCAGATCCGAACACCGCGGACGATGACGGAGTGGTGGCCGTCGGGGCGGATCTTGAACCCGGAACCTTGCTGGCCGCCTATCGGAGCGGGCTCTTTCCGATGCGAATCGCACCAGACGGTCCGATTGCATGGTGGTCACCCGACCCGCGAGCGATCATCCCCCTCGATGGCCTCGATGTCAGCCAGTCCCTGTCGAAGTCGGTTCGGCGGTACACGACCACCGTTGACCAAGCCTTTCGCCAGGTCATGACAGCCTGCGCCGACCCTGCCAGGCCGAACGGATGGATCACCACCGATTTCATCGAAGCCTACGTCACTCTGCACAACCTCGGCTGGGCCCATTCGATCGAGACCTGGCACGAGGGAGAACTGGTCGGCGGCCTGTACGGCGTGTCGATCGGTGGGTTCTTCGCCGGCGAATCCATGTTTTACCACGCCCGCGACGCATCCAAGGTCGCCCTGGTCAGACTGGTCGAGATCCTCAGCCAGACCAAAGGCGCCCTCCTAGATGTGCAATGGCCAACCGACCACCTCGTGTCGCTGGGAGCGATCGAGGTCCCCAGGGACGACTATCTCTCCATG
>CALCCX010000343.1 GCA_937900165.1 uncultured Acidimicrobiia bacterium
TTCTCTGCTCTCCTGTTCATCTTATCAGTGTGACTTGAGTTCCGACCTGTGCTCTTCCGATCTTTGTCTTTATTTTTTTTTTTAATGATACGGCGACCACCGAGATCTACACTCTTTCCCTACACGACGCTCTTCCGATCTCGGAGGCCACTCCGTCGAAGGGTTGGAATGGCCAGATCCGATATTGGGAGACATTGTTGTGTCCATCCGAGTCCCACCCTCGGATCTCAGGACGGTGATCGAAGGGCTCGGAGGCCGTCGTCCGTATGTTGCCCAGTTCGGAGTTGGGGAAACGACGGTCGGATTCAACATTGGCGACATCGACTTGCTGGTCGACCTACGTACGAGTGCGGAAGGCTTGGGTGGTGCTTTGGTGGTGACAGAAGCTCCGGTCGATTTCTACGACGAGTTCGATCCCTGGGGAACGCCTCCACAAACACTGAGAATCCAGCAGCGACTGATAGCGGGTTTTGATCCTGGGCGGATTGTCAACCCCGGTCGCCTGCCTGGTGGCATCTGATGCCGTTCTCGACTCCGTTTGCGCCGACTTCCCAGGAGTTGGGCTCGTGCGTCGAGTGTGGCCTCTGCCTTCCGGCGTGTCCAACCTTTCGAATGACGGGTCTAGAGACGGCCTCACCGAGGGGAAGGCTGACCGCGATGTCGGCTGTCTTGGCCGGGCGACCCATTGACGCAGCGTTCGAAGAGATGATGAATGGTTGCCTGCAATGCAAGGCCTGTGAGACGGTCTGTCCAGCCTTCGTCCCTTTTGGTCGGGTGATGGAGGGGGCGAAGGCCGAGATTGCCGTTGCCCGCAACTCGCTGCCTAGCCGCCTCCGAAGGTTGATCCTCGGAAAGGGCCTGGCATCGCGTTCCGTCGTCAAGCTCGCGACCGCCGCAGCCGCCGTTCTGCAAAAGACGGGTACCGCCTTCCTGATTCCAAAAGGCCTGCGGCCTGGTTTCAGAGGCCTGAGGCCGCTTTCGATTTGGTCTTCATCCCGAGTTGGCCAATCCTCACCCCCTCTAGGCGAAGACGAGGCCAGTGGGAGGGGAACGGTCGGTCTCTTGGTTGGTTGTGTTACGGATCCATGGTTCGGCTCGGTCAACGAGGCGGCGACCCGCCTTCTCAACAAGGCCGGGTACGTGGTGATTACTCCTGCCGACCAGTCCTGCTGCGGTGCCTTGGCAGCTCATGACGGCGCGGCAAAGGATGCCAGCCGGCTCGCCGCCCAGAACGCGGGAGCGTTTGAGGCCATGGACACGTTGGTGGTGACGTCGGCTGGATGCAGCGCCCATATGAAGCAATATGGGCATTGGACGGAGGGAGGCGAATATATCGCCAAGAAAGTCCACGACATCACCGAGCTGGTGGCGGACGCAATCGGCAAGGGTTGGTTGCCAACAATGGCAGAAACGTTGGAGCCGGTTGCGATCCAAGATCCGTGCCATCTGCGGCACGCTCAGCGCATTGTCGACGAGCCGCGCCGAGTTGTTCAGGCGGCCGGATTCAAGCCGATTGAGATTGATCCAGTCGGCACCTGTTGTGGCGCCGCAGGGGTCTACTCCGTCCTTCAGCCTGAGTCCTCGAACAGGCTCGGCGTACAAAAGGCCGATCAAGTGAGAGCCGCGGGTCCAACAACCGTCGCCTCGGCCAATCCAGGTTGTGAGATGCAACTTCGGCAACACCTCGGGGAGGACTACCGGATCGTTCATCCAATCGAGCTTTATGCAGAGGCGATTGGGATCCTCGGAAGGGCCGACCAGTGACACTCGGCGACCCATTTGCCGCACCGGAAACCAAAAAGAGTGGTTTCTCGGATTACATCCCCGCCTTCTTCCAAAGAGGTTCCGAATTCCGGCGCTGGGTATCACTCATCACCCTCAGCACTACGACGGTGATGGGCATTGGACTCCTGGTCGTCGGAACGGGACTGGTCGGGTCCGGTTTGGCGATCGTGGCCAGCGGATTCGACGTGTTCGATATAGGTCTGGCCCCCGACCTGGGCACGGCTCTGGCCGTTGGCATGGTGGTCGCTTTGATTGGCGCCTTTGCGACCGGTTTCGCAGTCGAGGGCCCTGTCGCCTACAAGGTCAGACAATTCGAAGCCAAGTCGTGGGAATTGGCTTTGGCCGTGGTTCCCGGATTCTTCATCGTTCGGTGGGCGGCGGGCACGCTTGCCTCTCTGGCAGAACGATATCTTTCCGAGTTCTCAGCAGCCTTTGAAGTGGTGGAGGCGCAGCTAATAGCTGTGGGAGACACGGCCCTTGGCTGGCCCCTGATCGTCGCGGTCTTGGCGTTGTACTTGGTCCACGAATTTGCATTGGCCCGCTTTGCAAGCCTCGAATACCAAACCAGTGGCGTCATCTACGTGGTGTGGCTCTTGGCCGCGATTTCCGCTTACCCTCTGTTCGTGTGAGTCGCATCTGACGGCGCCCTTTCGTAGATCGGGTCTGTCTCACCGGCCCACTAGGAAGGGCCACTCAGGCGACCAGGGTTTCCCAGATGATGTTCGGCTCGACCTGGAACCCAGCGTGATCGAAGGCCGAGGCCAGCCATGGCGTGGCAGGCAGCAAGGCGCCAACACTGCGCGCTCCGCCCGAGTGGAGCTGGGCGACGATCGCCCTGACGAATGCATAGGCGTCGTCTGCAACTGTCACAATCCAGGGAATCCACACATGACCTGGCTTCGCCTGAGTGGGCTGGATCGTCACCCATCCCGCCGGCGCGTTCCAGAGACGTTGGTTGTGAGCCTCTGTGGTTATGTCTTCTAGCCGAATTGACCGCAAATGCCACCCGATTGGTATGAGTCCGTGAGCTTGGGTGGCGAGATCAGCGCGTGACCATGCCATGAAGGCGAGCTCAGCCTCATCTGACGATGCGGTTCGCATGACCTGAGGAGTGGGTCCCCCGTCTCTGACGTCGTCTCCAAGTTGGCGAGAAGCATGGAACCAATTGGCCACGGGCCGGTAGCCGGCTTTGGCGACCTGTGCTCTGGCGCCCTCGTTCCAAGACTCGGTCATCAATCGGTTCACGACCGCGCCGCGCTGGCGACACCACTCCATTCCGGCTTTCTGCAGCGCCAAGCCAATCCCTTTGCGCCGGTGGTCCGGATGGACTCTGGCACCGTGCGCCCAAGTCTCTCGTTCGTTGAGCTGTACGACCCTGGCGAAACCAATCGGACGGTCATCGTCTTGCACCGCGACGAATCCGGCGGAGTCATCCTCGTCAAGCCAACCGAGGAACCTGCTTGGCACGTAGTCACCCCAGCTGAAGGTGTTGCGAGTGAATTCGCTGACTGCGGAGTGGTCCTCCGGGAGGGCCCGCCTCACAACGATCATCACATACGCTCTGGGACCTCGATCGTCAGGAGATCGAGGACGGTGGTGAGTTGCCGGTGAGCCAGATCCACCAACCCGAGCCATGTGGAGCGCAGCTCTTCGTCCGGTTGCTCGAGGATGTGACAAGTTTCGTAGAAACGATTGAAATCGGCGACGATCTCATACGCGTGCTCTGCGAGCTGGTTTGGTGCTCGGTGTTCGATTGCCCTGGCAAGCACCTCTGGAAACTGGAGAAGTCGCAGCATCAAATTCGTGTCCTCTTTGGTTTGAGGTGGGCCGATCGGACCTGGATCAAGACCGCGACCCTTTGCTTCTCGAAGAATCGATTTCATTCTCACCGCTCCGTACAGCAGATATGGGCCGGTCTTGCCCTCAAAGGAGGTGAACCGTTCGAGGTCGAACTTATAGTTCGAGGCGCGATGGTTTCGGAGATCACCGTATTTGAGAGCGGCCAACCCGACGAGGCGGGCGACTTCTCGCCGTTCCTGATCTGGGTAGTCGACGGCCAGACCCCGCTCATCCATGCGTTCAAGGGCAAGACGCCGAGCGTCGGCTGCTGCCTCCCTCAGTAAGGGCAGGTTGCCGTCCCTCGTCTTCAATGGGCGACCGTCACGGCCGTTGACCGTCCCGTTCCCGGCGTGCTCGAGTTGGATGTCCTCAGACGCAATTCCACCTAGTCGGGCTGCTCTGAACAACTGCTCGAAATGGTCTGACTGGCGACTGTCAACGAAGTAGAACATCGCCACGAAACCCTCTTCGATCCTGCCATCGATCGTCGCAAGGTCAGTCGTGTGATAGTTGTAGCCGCCGTCCGATTTGACGAGGATCAGTGGAGGGATGTCCCTTGTGTCGCCCTCCTCGGCGACGGTGATGATCAGAGCCCCGTCCGATTCAACGGCGACTCCCTCTGACCGAAGCCGATCTACCATCGCAGCGATGCGGTCGTGCACGGTGGATTCGCCGTGCCAACGGTCGAAGTGCACTCCGAGCTCGCCATAGATCGCCCGCATCGCTTCGATCGAGATCGATCGGAAGTGATTCCAGAGAGCCACGTAGCCCCGACGCCCTTCCTGGAGTTCGGTTGTCGCCAGGCGGGCGAGGTTCGCGACACTCTCGTCTTGCTTGGCTCGTCTGGACGCAATCGGGTATAGGTCGTTGAGCTCTTGAACGGTGACTGGCGGTGCTTTTGGATAGTCGCTTGTGTGGTCAGGATCGAAATAGGGGAGGTCCGGATGATTGCGCTGGAGCTCCACTATGAGTTGACCCATCGGGGTTCCCCAATCCCCGAGATGCACGTCCCCGGTGACCTCATGACCGGCATAACGAATCATCCGCTTGAAACTCTCTCCGATGATGGCCGGACGCAGATGTCCGACATGGAGTTCCTTGGCTACGTTCGGGCCTCCATAGTCAATGATCACCTTGACTGGAGTGTTCAAAGGATTGGCCATGGAATCGGCCGTGCGAATCAGCTCGGCAGCAGTTCCGATGAACTCCGGTCCCACGGTCAGGTTGATGAAACCGGGTCCGGCAAGCGAGATGTCTGTGAACCTGGGGTCTCCTCCCAATGCGCCGACGACATTGTCTGCGAGGGTTCGGGGATTGGTGTTTGCCTGCTTGGCAGCCGGCAGGGCTCCATTGCATTGGAACTGGCCGAGGTCAGGACGGGATGAGACCACCACCTGCCCATAGGCCGGGTCGACGCCTGCGGATTCGAAGGCGTCTCCGACAATCGTGCTCAGTTCCGAAAGGATCGACATGACACCATGAGGATAGGTGGCGTCCGGTGAGTCAAGATTGTCAGGGCAAATGCCGATAGCTGCCCAGTGTGACTGGCGAACGTCGAGACTATGTCTCCCGGAAGAACGGTGCTGCAATCGTTCGGGCGAGTAATCGAGGTGCAAGTCTTTCGCACAGGCGTCGTGTGACGTCCGATCAGAACCTCTGAGCACGGGTTCTCGGCGCCAAGTTTTCTAGGCGAGAGTGTGGCCCAGCCGAGTCCGGTTGGGCCACACCGATTTAGCCTGGTGTTCACCTCTCGGCTGGATCAGTATGCAACAAGGCCCTTGGCTCGCTCCACGATCCCGGCGACATTCGGGTAGGTCTGGGCCTCGAGTTCAGTTGCAAACGGAAAGTTCGGTACGTCTGGCGCGCAATACCGCTTCACGGGTGCGTCCAGGTAGTTGAACCCTTTGTCGGCGAGCTGGGCGGCGAGTTCGGCGCCATAGCCGCCGAACTCATTGTCTTCGTGCACGATCAGGATTCTGCCTGTCTTGGCGATAGAGACCTCGATGGTGTTCCAGTCGAGTGGTTTCAGCGAACGAACGTCGATGATTTCTGCCGAGACGCCTTGGTCGGCAAGGACCTCGCTCGCCTCCAGCGCAAAATGGGCCATCGCCCCGTAGGAGAGAATTGTGAGATCGTCTCCACTCCTCGTGATGGAAGCCTTGCCTATCGGAGTTCGGTGTTCGCCAGAGGGGAACTCCCCGACACCGAGTCTGTACAGCTTTTTGGGCTCGAGGATCATTACCGGGTCCGGATCATCGATCGCCGACCAGAGCAGTCCCTTGGCGTCGGCGGGCGTGGATGGAACAACGACCTTCAGCCCAGGGATGTGCGCGTAGAAAGCTTCGATCGACTGGGAGTGATAGAGGGCACCATGGATTCCTCCTCCGAATGGGACTCTGATCACCATTGGGCAATTCCAGTCTCCGTTCGTTCGGTAGTGGAGCCTGGCGACTTCTGAGGCGATCTGATCGAAGGCCGGGTGGATGAAGTCGGCGAACTGAATCTCGACGATCGGGGTCAGACCGGCCGCGCCCATGCCTACGCCGGCCCCGACTATCAGGGACTCCGCGAGCGGCATGTTGAAACAGCGTTGCTTCCCGAACTTCTCGGTCAGGCCCACGGTCGCTTTGAATACGCCACCTTTTGGGTCGGCAACATCTTGACCGAACAGCACGACATTGTCTCGAGCTTGCATGATCTCGTGCAATGTTCGGTTTATGGCGGTGATCAAGTTGACTTCTTCGCCGCCAAGACTTGGCTCCGGTGCTGTCGAGGGAGGCTGCTCGGCAATGGGGTAGGCGTACACGTTTGACATGGCGTCGCTGGGTGGCGGCGCCGCTTCGGCCTCTTCCACGGCGCCAGAAACCACGGCATCGACCTCGTCCTCGTAGTCGTCCTCCATCTGTTCGGATAGAAGGCGGGCTTCGATCAGATACTGCCTGAGGATCCCGAGAGGATCGCGGCGCCGCCAATACTCGACTTCTTCGCGAGTTCGATAGAGCTTGTCGTCGTCGTCTGAGGTGTGGGCGTAGTAGCGGTAGGTGTGTGCCTCGATGAGGGTGGGGCCCTTGCCGTCCCTGGCATGTTGGATAGCCTCGCTCATCACCTTGTAGACGGCCATGATGTCGTTTCCGTCCACGTATCTGGCGGCGATGTCGTAGCCTTTGGCGCGATCGGCTATCTGACCCGCGACTTCCTCGCGAATGGGAACGGAAATCGCATACCCGTTGTTCTCGATGATGAAGATCACCGGTAGGTCATGAATTCCGGCGAAGTTCATCGCTTCGCTCCAGTCGCCTTCCGACGTGGATCCCTCGCCGCCGTAAACCGCAACGATCGCGTCCGAGCCCCCGTGTTTGAGGGCGTACGCGATTCCGGTGGCATGTGGATACTGGGTCGCGATGGGCGAAGAGTGCGAGAACATTCGTCTTGACCTCTGCGACCAGTGGTTGGGCATCTGTCTCCCGCCGCTCGACGGGTCTGCCGCCCTCGACATCCCTCCCATGAATATATCGGTCGCGCTCATTCCCCAGGTGAGGGCAACTCCTACGTCTCGGTAGTACGGCAGGATCCAATCCCGGTCAGGATCCATCGCCGCCGCTGAGCCGATCTGGATCGCCTCGTGCCCAGAGGCAGAAACAACGAACGGCACACGCCCTTGGCGATTGAGGGCCCACATGCGGTCATCGACCCGACGGGCGATGAGCATTGTGCGGTACAGGTCGAGGGCCTTGTCGTCGCCAAGCCCTAGTTGGCGATGCGTTTCCCCGATGTCTTGGATCAGCTCCACGTCCGATCTACTCCCTTGTTGGCGGCACGTCCAGGCTTCGCAGCTCCCTGGTTGGAGCCCCGAAAGGACCACCTGGCTGGTTCGCAGCCGAAGTGACCCCGGTACGAAGGTCCGGCGTTTTGGCAGAACCTCGTGCGTCGAGCAGGAGAACCGATTTCCCCAAATCTGGATTGATCGGCGCCAGGTGATCGGATGATGTTCACGCTCCGATCGCCTGGTTCTCTTCTCGTCACCTTGTTTGAACCCTATCGCAACTGGTGCGCCGACGGGAGGCCCGATGGGTTGATCTTGGGATTTCGCCAAGGTCTGCCTGGGTGGTGCCCCTGACGCTGTTCCTCGCTCGTCAGTTGCTCGGTTCCCAACTGAAGAAACGTGTGGCGACAATCAAGGAAACGATCCCCCAGGCGACCATCACGCCGATATGGTCCCACCCGAGTATTGGTTCGGTCAGGAAAGGGTTGAACGAGTCGACGAAGAGGGTCGCGAAATGTTTGAGCGGAAAAATGTTTCCGGCCAGATCGAGCCAAGCCGGCGAGTCAGTCATGTCGAAGAATATGCCGGATATGAATGCCATCGGCAGGATGATTGCCTGCGCAACTGCCGGCACGGCCTCCCCACTCTTGACAACCGCTGCGACGGCCAACCCGAACGCCGAAAAGGTAGCGATCCCGATCACGAACACCAGGACCATGACTGCAAGGTTCTCCCAGAGGATCTGGACGTCGTAGATGAGCCACCCAAGCGCGAACATGATCACCACCGAGATGGACGCCATCCACACCCCGGAACCGATCCGTCCGCCCAGATAGATCCAAGGCGGCAGGGGCGTCCCTCTTACTCTCTTGAGGACGCCGAGATCGCGAGAAAGGGCGGTACCGATTGCCAGGTTCGTGAAGGTTGCCGAAACGGCGGAGAAGGTGGCGATGGCGGGTGTGAAGAACTGGGCGAATGGGGTTCCGTTGACCTCTTCTCCTCCGAACAGAACGTTGAAGAGCAACAGAAACACAAGCGGAAGTGCGATCGTAAAGAATGCCGCCACGGGAGTCCGCCAGAACATGGCGTTCTGATGACGGATCTGGCGCCATAGAAGAATCGTCGACGAGTTCATTGCCCGCCGCTTTCGTCGTCCACGATCTCCAGATAGACGTCTTCCAGGCTTGGCCTACTGACCTGAATCTGATCGAGTGACAGGTTCTGCTCGACGGCCCAGCCGGTCAAGAGATGCAGATCCCGGGTCGGATCGGACGAGGAGATCGATACTTTGGCTCCCTGCACGTCTACGGTTGACCCAAGGCGAGGGAGATCACCAGGTCCGAGCCCGGTCGGCAGTAGGAACGTGATGGTTGACTCTCCTACGTTGGCACCGAGTTCCTCTGGAGTCCCTTCTGCAACGATCTTTCCGGCAGACAGCACGGCGATTCGATCAGCCAGATACTGCGCCTCGTCAAGGTAGTGAGTGGTGAGGATGATCGTTTTGCCCAATGAGGTGAGGTCCTTGATCAGGTCCCAGGCCCGACGCCTCGCCGAAGGGTCGAAGCCGGTCGTTGGTTCGTCGAGGAAGAGGAGGTCAGGGTCTCCGACCAGAGCGAGCGCTAAATCCACCCGCCGACGCTGGCCACCTGAAAGGGTCTTGACCCGCGCTCCCGCCTTGTCCTCTAGTCCTACGAGCTCGATCAGGTCTCGAGTGTTCCTCTGTTTGGAGTAGATCCCTCCGTATAGCGCCAATGCCTCGCCGACCGTCATCGCAGATTCCAGTCCGCTTTCCTGGAGGACGATTCCGATTCGATCTCGAAATCGGGTGCCACCGTCCCATGGATCGAATCCGAGCACGTCAACCGATCCACTACTTCGAGCCCTGTAGCCCTCGAGAGATCGGAAGAGCACACGTCTGAACTCCAGTCACACTGATATATCTCGTATGCCGTCTTCTGCTTGAAAAAAAAAAAAAACAACACACATAACTCATAAGTATAACATAACACTACTCAACAGCATCTCTTGCCCACTTTCAAGT